>JBLHRT010000011.1:0-20342 GCA_047626255.1 Candidatus Azotimanducaceae bacterium | reverse complement strand
GTGTTCGAATCGCCTCGGCCAATGTATCGATATAGCTGCTCAGCGAGTTGTAGCAAATATTGATCATGCCTGACTGGGTTTCACTCTGGTAACCCAAGCCGCCGTTTCGCAAAGATGTGCCGTTGGGGCGGTAGAGGCTGTCGCTATCAAACGCTTGCAACGCATGGGGGCGATCTTTGACAAAGCTCTTGCAGACCACGGGGGAGGCCCCGAACAGATAAATGGGTAGCCAGGACAGGCGGCGGAAATTACGCATTAGGTCGAAATAACGTTCCGAGCGATAGTCCCGATTATTGGTTTTTTGCTCCAAGACAGACAGGTGGCGCCACAAATCCTTTTCCACCGAAAAATTGTAATGAATGGCACAAATAGTTTGCATGGCTCGTCCATAGCGGTTGCTCAGACCGTTACGATAAGTGGTCTTCAAGCGCCCAAGGTTCGAGGTGCCATATTGTGCCAGCGGAATGCCACTGTCTTCAGGCAAGATGCAGGGCATGCTGGCGGACCAAATAACCTCCTCTTGCAAGCCAGAATAAACAAAGCGATGGACGTCACGAAGGCGCGTCAGGGCTTGCTCGGCGGTCTGTGACACTGGCGTGATGAGTTCCAGTTGTGACTCTGAGAAATCCGTTGTGATCGTCGGATGCGTCAGTTTGGAGCCAAGAAAAGCCGGGTGAGGTGTCTGTGCTAGATTGCCCCGAGCGTCGACACGCAAGCCTTCGCGCTCGATACCACGACTGAAGGTTAGTTTGCTGCCTTCATAGGCTTGCGTCAAAAAGGGTAACGTCTCGTTTAGCTGTATGGTCATGGTCTCACACTTATTTTTGAAGAGAGGGTTGGCCCATCGGGCCCGCATTGAGAATGTTATCACTGATATCAAATTGTTGAATGTTCTGCGCAAATGCTTGCGCCAATTGGTCTGCAGCAGCATCATATTTATCTTTGTCCGGCCAGCGTGCGCGCGGGTCGAGTTGTTCAGGGTCGATGCCCTCAAGGCTGACAGGAACGTATAGGTTCATGGGCTGCAGGATGGTTTTTGATGCGCGACTGACTTCCCCATTGTGTATCGCGGTGACGACCCGTCGCGACAAAGACAGGCTGATGCGCTGGCCGATATTGCGCTCGCCACCCTGCCAGCCTGTGTTCACCAGATAAACCTGGGCATCAAATTCTGCCAGCCGCTTGAGAAACAAATCAATATACTGGTCTGCGGGCCTAGGCAGAAACGGCGCGCCGAAACAGGCTGAAAACGTCGCGTCAACGAGAGAGTTGGAGTCCCGTGGCGTCAGGCCAAGGTCGGCGGTGTAACCGCTGAGAAAGTGATAGGCTGCGGCCTGCGGGGATAGCGTTGCGACGAGCGGCAATACGCCGCTGACATCACAGGTCAGAAAGATAATCGTCGTCGGTTCTGGCGCTCGGGCCTTACTGAAGTGACCCGGTATATGCGTCAGCGGATAGGTGGCCCGGCCATTGTCTGACAGGCTGTCGTCAGCAAATATAGGTTGGCGTGTCAGTGGGTCGATGACGACGTTTTCCAGCAGTGCTCCAAAGCTGATAGCTCGGACGATCAGGGGTTCCTTGAGTGGATCAAGACAGAAGCATTTAGCATAACAACCGTTTTCAAGACTAAACACCGTATCCTTGCCCCAGCCATGTTGATCATCACCGATCAGGGCGCGGGTGGGGTCCGCAGACAGTGTGGTTTTGCCTGTCCCGGAGAGACCAAAAAATAGACTGACAGCTCCTTGTGGGTCGACATTTGCCGCACAATGCATGGGTAATACATCTTTTTCGGGCAACAGAAAATTCTGAACGGTGAACACGGCTTGCTTGACCTCTCCAGCATAGGGCATGCCTGCCATCAGAATTTTGCGGCGCGCGAAATTAATGATAATAGCGCCGTCGCTATGCGTTCCATCTCGCACAGGATCGCAGCGGAAGCTGGCCGCGTGCAGCAGTGACCAGGTCTCCTTGCCCTTAGGGTTGTAAACAGCCGGTCTGTGGTAGAGCGTCTGGCCAAAAAGACTGTGCCAAGCCGTTTCGGTTTTTAGCTGCAAGGGCAGGTAATGTTCAGGGTCCTGGCCGGCATGCAGTTGGCTGGTATAGGGGTCCCTATCTGCCAGATACTGGCTGGTGCGCGTCCACAGTTCATCGAACTGGCGGGCACTAAAGGGCTGGTTGTTGAAACCCCAGTCTATCGCATCGCTGGTGCTGGGTTCCTTGACGATAAACCGGTCCAGTGGTTGGCGTGCTGATCGCGACCCGGTTGCTACGGCGAGTGCGCCCTGGTCTGTCATGTGGCCTTCTCGCGTCTGCAGAGCATTTTCGATTAAGGCGGCAGGCGCCAGTCCTGCACGGACAGTCACAGTGGCCACTACTTTGCTATTGCCACTGTCTTTTATGCTTGGTGGGTCGATGGGCACGATCTACGGGCGCCCGGGCATTGCGGTGATGGCGCTCGAATAGGCGAGCTCAGATACTGGCTTAGACATGGAAAGGCTGTGTTCCAAGAGCGAAGAGCGCAGATTATGCCAAAAGATGCCTCAGGGATACACGCTCTTAGTCCATGTTGTTGTCTCGAAACTGGTGAATTAGGCGTCTGTCTTTCTTGTTGGGTCGCCCGACAGGCACGCCAACGGGGCCTGCGGCCTTGCGTTGCGCGGCCTGTACCTCGCGCCGCTCGATGCTGTCTTGCGTCTCAACATAGAGTTTTGCGGCGCTGGTCGCGTCGCGCCGTTGGTCGCTAAGCCCCACAACCTCGACGATTTTACTATCCCAGCCCTGTCGAATCTCCAGCATCTGACCGACCACCAATTCCTTGCTGGGTTTGGTTCGCCCGCCATCCACATGAACTTTGCCGCCCTCTATGGCTTCCTTGGCCCGACCCCGAGTTTTGAAGAAACGCGCAGCCCATAGCCATTTGTCTGCTCTTACCCCGCTCATGTTGAATTCGCCCGGTTCACGGCTGCTCCCTTGACGTGCTATGTTCTGTATTCATGGTTCTATTTATGGTCATATTCATTGAAAAAAGCCTGTATCCACGTGGTCTGGCCGCGATACCATGTAACACAATCTTATCATCAACCGTGGTAACAGTGACTATGCAAGAAATTTTAGCGGGTGTAATCGATATTGCGAGACAGGCAGGCGGGGCAATTCTCGAGGTCTATGAGCGTGAGGACTTTTCGGTTCAGAGCAAGAGCGACAACTCGCCCCTGACAGCGGCTGACTTGGCGGCGCATGAGTTAATCGTGTCTGGGTTGACAGCGTTGGCGCCCGAGATTCCGGTACTCTCGGAAGAATCCGATGACATCCCTTTCAGTGAGCGTCAGCAGTGGACGCGTTATTTTCTCGTCGATCCTCTGGACGGTACGAAAGAATTTATTAAGCGAAATGGTGAGTTCACTGTCAATATTGCGCTGATCGACCAAGGTGTGCCGGTGCTTGGTGTCGTGTATGTGCCTGTGCTCGACGTGTTATATGCCGGTACATCAAGCGGCCCGGATGATCCTGCTGGTGTTGCCTTTGTCGAGCGCGACGGCGCGCGGCAGGATATTCGAGTAACACCTTTGGCGCCGCGAATTGCGGCCGGTAACCCCCTGAGAGTTGTTGCCAGCCGCCGTCACTCGAGTCCTGACATGGAGGCCTGCATGGTCGCCCTGAACAAACGGTTCGAGGTTACGACACTCAATATGGGCAGTTCACTGAAGCTTTGTATGATCGCTGAGGGGCAGGCAGACTTGTATCCTCGACTGGCGCCTACTTGTGAGTGGGACACAGCTGCGGCCCACGGGGTCGTGATGGCCGCTGGTGGTGAAGTTGTTGATGCGGCGTTTGCACCGTTGCGTTACAACACGAAAGCCGAGTTGCTCAATCCTTACTTCTACGTGCTCGGTGACAGCGCTTTCGATTGGCCCTCGAGCCTCAATTGACGCGTGATCTGGAGAAATCCTATGAATGACCTCATTGCTGATAAATCCAAAATTGCCGTCCCTGTGCCGACACCAGAAACCGCAGGGTTCTGGGCGGGCACTAGAATAAGCGAGCTCCGTTTACAGTGCTGCGATGAGTGCCAGCATGTGTATTCCCGCCGCGACCTTTTTGTCCTGCTTGCGCCTGTCGGTCGGTATCAACCCAGCTAGCTTCGGGTCGCGCGAGTCTTTACAGCTATGTGATCAATCACCGCCCGCATCCGGGCTACAACGGTCCTTACGCCATCGCTGTGGTGACTCTGGAGGAGGGGCCGCGCATGATGACGAATATTCTCAACAGTCCACAGACGCCCGAGGCGCTGACATTAGATATGCCATTGCGAGTTACTTTCGAGCGTTTGACTGATGATATTACCCTGCCTTACTTCCAACCTGCGGAGGCATAATCAATGCGACCAGGAGCGATAGCGATTGTCGGTGCGGCGGAGACAACAAAGCTCGGCAAGATACCTGATGTGAGTCAGTTGCAGCTGCATACTGATGCCGCGCTCAATGCCATGGCGGATGCAGGGCTGACACCCAAGGATATTGATGGCGTCGCCACCGCCGGCGAATCACCGACAAATCTGGCGCATTACCTGGGTATTACGCCGACTTGGGCCGATGGTACCAATGTCGGTGGTTGTTCATTCATGTTGCACGTCAGGCATGCGGTAGCGGCTATCAGCGAAGGTTTGTGCGACACCGTATTAATTACTCACGGCGAGAGTGGTCGCTCGAACGTTGGTCGTGGCGGCTACAGAGGCGCAGGTGGCGCGAGTCTGGGGGGGCAGTTTGAAGCGCCCTTTGGCGTGATGGGGCCTACGTCGATGTTCACCATTCCGTTTCTGCGCTATATGCAGGAGACAGGCACAACGCTCGAGCAACTTGCGATGGTCGCTGTTGTGCAGCGGGAATGGGCCGGCTTGAACCCTCGGGCATCCTACCGGGAGCCCTTGACCGTCGAGCAGGTGATGAATGATCGAATGATTGCCTATCCGTTTACCAAGCTAGCGTGTTGTCCGGTGACTGACGGCGGTGGTGCCTTGATTCTCGCCCGGTCTGAACGGGCTGCTGACTTCCCCCAGAAGCCTGTCTATATTCTCGGCACTGGGGAAAGCGTTGAAACTCCGATGATTAGCCAGATGGCTGATTTCACCGGTTCTCGAGCGTTTCGCGTTTCGCGTGGCGGGTAAGCGGGCTTTCGCTGAAGCCGGAATCGTCCACGACGATGTCGATCATCTGATGATTTACGATGCCTTTGCGCACTTGCCATTTTATGGTCTTGAGGATCTGGGCTTTTGCGCCCGAGGTGAGGCTGGTGCTTTCATTGAAGAGCGCCACACGGCGATTGGTGGCAAGTTGCCGGTCAATACTAATGGTGGGGGATTGAGCTACATGCATTCGGGTATGTATGGCATGTATGCATTACAGGAAAGTGTGCGGCAATTGCGCGGTATCGCGCCAGCTCAGATAGACGGCGCGCGGATTTCTGTGGCCCATGGTGTTGGAGGCATGTTTGCCGCCAGTGGCACTGTTATTATGGGTAATGAGCCGGTTTGATGACTCTGCTGCGGCAACGCTGTTGTTGGTAGTCTGGTCTCAAATTTTGTTTTGATTGTGGTCTCAACTAGCCAAGCTATACGTCCCACATGTCGTCATGAAATACCAGAGTGATTGCCTGGTGCAGCGCAATAAATCCTGTACATCCATACAGCTTGGCTAGCGAGGTGGCCTAATATACAAACATCCATGCAGAAAGAGAAGTCTTAAAGAATGGAGGTATTGTGCATGCTTGGTAGTAACGATTTGAAGAGGTTGGCATAGCGAATTGAAATAGAATGTATTTATCTCGTCAAAAGCCCGGCCTCAAGCGCTTATTTTTCGCCAAGGAATCGACGAACCGGCGGTGGATTAGAGAAAGCTAGAATCATTTGCTCGATAGTGGTTTTTTCTGGCTCACTGGATGGGTGATTTCCTGATTATGTGAAATAGTTATAGACAGCTAGCCAATAGGTGCTGATAATGTCAGATGCCCTGCGTAGTAAAATACGTGTAGGTAGGGTTGCACGCGTTATACCCAGGTAAACAAGATCTGGGCACGGGTATTTTTGGACGAGAGGCGAGTAGAAGCCTTTGAATTCAAAAATTTGCCCCCATATAAGGCTTCACGATTTCGACAAGTGTGGGTGTCACAATAAGAGTGATCGCCGCATCAAGTAAAGAGCGCCATGTAAAACGCGCGATGTAAGCTGTAATAGAACACTTAACACCATCATGACTGCGGGCTAAGCAACCCGGAGCATGATCAGGACGATCAATTGATCGTCTCTGAGCACGTCCCGATGAATCTATTTTTGGAGCCTGAGCCCTATGACCAGTAACGCACGCGAAGGCGATTTTGATTCCATCCTCGAAGATGACACTCTCGAGGATGCGACCCAGAATCTTGACGATGTTTTGTCCCAGTCAGGATCCATGATCGAGGGCGCCGAAGACGACGAGGGAGAAGCAACCGATCAATCAAGAATCAAAGTATTGATCACCAAAGGTAAGGAACAGGGCTATCTGACCTACGATCAACTCACAGAAGTATTGCCGTCCAGCATTATTGAATCTGACGAGTTCGAAAATATCGTCCAGATGTTTGATGAGATGGACATTACTGTTTACGAGCAAGCGCCCGAAAACGATAGTTTGTCAGATCGCTCAGACGAAGTTAGCGTCGAATCAAATATCATTGGCTCCATGGATTCAGTTGTTGGCAAGACCATGGATCCGGTACGCATGTATATGCGTGAAATGGGTACGGTACCTTTGCTGACGCGCGAGGGTGAGATTGTTATCGCTAAACGCATCGAAGAAGGCTTGCGTGAAACCATGGCAATTCTGGCACGTTACCCAGGTAACGTGCAGAGAATCCTTAGTGTTTATGAGCGCGTCGTCGCTGAAGAGGCTGATCTGGCAACCGTCATCAGTGGTTTCCTTGACCCTGAAGACATTATTCCTGACATGTCTTTGGTTGCCGAGGCGAAATCAAGCGGTAACTATGAAGCCAGCGAGCACGAAGAAAAGAAGGGTCTGGATCTGGACCTGACACATAGCCGCTTCGGCAGCATCAAGAAGAACCTCGCTCGTTTCGAAAAAGCACTGGTAAAAAACGGCATGGACGCCAAGACCCGGAAGATTCAGGACGAGGTCGCTGAAGTTTTCAGCTCCCTCAAGCTGGTACCGGCGTTGATGGATCCCTTGCTTGATGGCGTGCGCTCCGAGATGCAGAAAATCCGCGACCAGGAAAAGCTGGTTCGAGAACACTGCGTGGCTAAGTCGGGTATGCCCAGAGAGTTGTTCATTGGTCTGTATGTGGGCCATGAGAACGAAATCGATTGGCTCGACGAACAAATAGCGGGTGGTGAGGCGTGGGCCAAGGGCCTGTCGCGGTATCGTGTGTCTATTCGTCACGCCCTGAAAACAGTCAAGCGCATCTCTGATCGAACGGGTCTGGAGATCGCTGAAATCAAGGATATCAATCGTCGGTTGTTCGTTGCCGTGGGTAAAACTCGGGCCGCCAAGAAAGACATGATTGAAGCCAACCTACGGCTAGTGATTTCTATCGCCAAGAAGTACACCAATCGCGGTTTGCACTTCCTCGATTTGATTCAGGAGGGCAACATTGGGTTGATGAAAGCTGTCGATAAGTTTGAATATCGACGTGGCTTCAAGTTTTCAACCTATGCTACTTGGTGGATTCGGCAGGCGATTACTCGTTCCATCTCTGATCTGGCGCGTACCATTCGAGTGCCTGTGCATATGATGGAGACCGTCAACAAGCTCAACCGGCTGACACGACAATTAATTCAGGAGCTGGGTCGCGCACCGACTATCGAAGAGCTCGCTGTCAAGATGGAGCTTCCGGAAGATAAAGTGCTTAAGGCGCTGGACGTGGCTAAGCAGCCTATCTCTTTGGAGACCCCAGTGGGGGATGATGATGATTCAACCATGTGGAATTTGGTCAGTGATACTTCTGCCGAGTCGCCTATGGATCATGCGACTGATGAGGGCTTGAAAGAGACCACCACCAGTGTGCTGACTGCTCTGACTGAACGTGAAGCGAAGGTGCTGAGAATGCGCTTCGGTATTGATATGAATACCGATCACACCCTCGAAGAGGTCGGCCGACAATTTTCAGTGACCCGTGAGCGTATACGCCAGATTGAGGCGAAGGCCTTAAGAAAGCTGCGTCATCCAGCACGTTCTGAGCAGTTGCGTAGTTTCATTGACGCGAACTAGGCTCTCGGCATGGCTTAGTTAATAGCTGTATCTTCGAAAAAAGCGCGCTGTTTGGTGCGCTTTTTTTTTGCCTCTTGGGTGTGCTCAGAACAGTGAGTGGGGCTGAATCCTTGGCCCAAATGGTGTATGATAGCTGGATCCTCACAACGTTTAAGGTTACTTATGGCTGCTAAGCCGAAGACTGCACCCGCAAAGAAGAAGCAACCCGCAGCATCAGAAACGTCACAATCAATCGCTGAGCAAACCGAGGCTTTCTTTAAGTCGGGTGGCAAGATTAATGAGATTAAGTCAGGTATCAGTGGCCAACAAAGTGTCGCCGGGCCCAAGCACATCTCTCTCGGTAACAAGCCTCGAGCTACTACCTAGGCCCAGTTTGACCTTTAACCAGTGCGTTCAACGCGTGCCCGCGATGATAAAAAGGTGAGAGATTGAGCGTCAGGTACTAAAAGAAGAGCAAAAAAAAGGCAGATAACTGCCTTTTTTTTCGTCTGTCATTCGACAACTACCCGTCCACAACGACAAGGTAGCACGCCCCGAGGGGCGTGCTACAGGCATCACTAGAACTGATTCATCGTGTTGTCTTTACCGCCGGCTAGCAACGCATTATCACCAGAGAAGTACTCCTTGTGATCGTCGCCAATGTTCGAGCCAGCCAGATCCTGGTGCTTGACCGAGGCCATATCCCGACGGATCTCTTGACGCTGGATGTCACGCACATAAGCGAGCATACCTAGATCGCCGAAGTAACCCTCGCTGAGGATATCGGTACCTAGTGCAGTTTCGTGATACGTTGGCAGTGTGATCAAGTGGTGGAAAATTCCCGCTTCTCGAGCCGCGTCTTTCTGGAAGTTCTGTACTAAGGCGTCGGCAGTCACTGCTAGCTCTGACGCATCAAATTCAGCGTCCATCAAACCTTTGGGGTTTGTCGCGGGGTCTGGGTAGGCTGACAGATCCTTACCCGCTTCTTTCCATTCGTCGTAAACTTGTCCACGGAAGGCCAGGGTCCAGTTAAACGACGGTGAATTGTTGTAGACCAGCTTTGCATCAGGCACATGTACACGAATGGCATCCACCATGGTCGCGATCTGCGCTACATTGGGCTTCTCGGTTTCGATCCAAAGCAGATCAGCGCCATGCGTCAGGCTGGTGACGCAGTCGAGTACTACGCGATCAAAGCCGGTGCCTTCACGGAACGAGTACAGACCGTTATCCAGACGAATCGGCTTGACGAGCTTGCCGTTCTGGTGGATAGAGATGTCATTTTCCTTCAGCTGGCTCAGATCCTTGATTTCCTGAGTCTCAAGGAACGAGTTGTACTGGCTGGCTAGGTCGCCGGCTTCCTTGGAAACTGGGATCTTCTGCGTCAGGCTGGCGCCCAGTGAGTCGGTACGCGCAACGATAATGCCGTTGTCGACACCCAGTTCAAGAAAGGCGTAACGAATCGCATTGATCTTGGAGAGGAAGTCCTCGTGCGGAACCGTTACTTTACCGGCCTGGTGACCACACTGCTTGGCGTCAGACACCTGGTTCTCAACCTGAATCGCACAGGCACCGGCTTCAATCATCTTCTTGGCCAGCAGGTATGTGGCTTCTTCGTTACCAAAGCCCGCATCGATATCGGCAATAATAGGTACCACGTGAGTCTGGAAATTATCAATCGTCTGGATGACGCCATCCGCATCACCACCATTGGCACGAGCTTCATCGAGAGCAATGAAGATATGGCGTAACTCACGGGCATCAGCTTGCTTCAAGAAGGTATAAATCTCTTCGATCAGGGCGGGCACGCTGGTCTTCTCGTGCATGCTTTGGTCTGGCAATGGGCCGAACTGTGAACGCAGTGCCGCAACCATCCAGCCGCTCAGGTAGATATAGCTCTTGTCCATGGTGCCGCGATGCTTCTTGACTGACATGGCCAGTTGCTGGGCTGTAAAGCCGTGCCAGCAACCCAAAGACTGGGTGTATTTAGACGAGTCCGAATCATAGTCGGCCATGTCCTTGCGCATGATGTCAGCGGTGTAACGCGCGATATCCAGGCCCGTCTTGAAGCGGTTCTGCAAATCCATACGGGTTGCATATTCTGGGTTGATACCGTTCCAGGTCGCTTGCGCGTCCCGGAGGGTTGAAAAGGCTTGAATCTTCTGCAGATAGTTAGACATATGAGACCTCTTAAGAAATCAATCTGTTGATATTATGCGTCGCTGATGTAACGCGAAGCGCGCAATCTAACAGGCAATGAGGTAGAAGTTAATGGAATATTTGGATAGTAATACATTCCATTTATTCATTGTTGGTTGTTAGGCAGTCTGGATTAACTGATGGGGGTAAACAACGCTTCTCTATCGACAGTACTACCACGCTGAGTGCCTCTCATTGCACATGCATTGAGAGCTGACTTACGCATGAAAGCGCATCAGTAACTGTTCGAGGTGTTGCAACCGCTGTCGCATGGCTTGATTTTGGTCGACCAGATCCAACACTAGCGCGACGCCTTGTAGATCGATCTCCAGATCACGTTGCAGTCGCTGTGCCTTGATGCCGCGTAGTATCTGCTCAGGATCAAAGCCCTCGCGGGAGCCCGTGTCAATGATGCCAACAGCCACCAGTTCAAGTACATAAGCTGACTCTAACTGGGTGATCTGGCAAAATTCCGCCAGGGTTAGCACCTTGTCGTTCATGATTAGACTCCTGCGCGTGGGTCGAAATGGTTAAACGCTGTATGGAGAGCCTCAAAGGCTGCCTGCTCTTGCAGTGTTGAGATAGGGGGATTGATCAGTTTAAGAACGACGATCTGATCGCCTTTCTGCTCACTCGTCTGAGTGCCAGTTTTAGATAAACCCTTAGCCTTAAGTCTAAGCCTACTGCCATTCTGGCTCTCGGCAGGGATACGCAATTTAACTCGCCCGCTGAGGGTTGGAACTTCGATGCTAGCCCCTAGCGCGGCCTCCCAAGGAGCAACGGGCAATACCAGAACCAGATCATGGCCATCTACCTCAAATTGTCGATGAGGTAAGTACTCGACCTGCAAATATAGGTCGCCGGCTCCGCCACTACCCGCATCACCCTGGCCCCGCAGTCTTAGCTCTTTGCCATTGTTAATGCCGACCGGGATTTTGACCTTGATTGTTTTCTCGCCAGCTTGTGTGCGCAAACGAACCTGCTTGTCACCACCGTTGTGCACCTCCTCAAGGCTGAGTTGCAGGGTATAGTGTACATCTCGGCCGGGCTGGCGAAATTGGGTGTTTGCGCGACTACCGCCGCGATCGAAACCACGCTGGCCAAAGATTGAGCTCAGAATATCTTCAAACTGTGGGTTGTCAGCAAAGTCGTGGGTGTCAAATTGAAACCCTGGGCTCCCGGGTTGCTGGCCTTGGTTGTTGACATAGCTGCGTAGCTGGTCGTATTCAGCGCGCTTTTCAGCATTCTTGAGGATCTCGTAAGCTTCGCTAACCTCTTGAAAGCGCGCTTGCGCATCTTTTTCGGTACTGACGTCAGGATGAAATTTACGCGCCAGCTTTTTAAAGGCCCGCTTGATCTCATCCTGAGTCGCCGTGGGTTCAAGCCCGAGTATTTCGTAGTAGTCAGTAAAATCCACAGTGGTCCGGTCTTATCGTTGGCGTAGGTGAGGGTGCGTATACTGAGCCGAGGCATTGCTAGCCTTTGAAGCGGGTTGCCCCGTAGCAGCATGTCACGGACAACAGCAACAACGGCTAATCCGAATCAGAATATGTCATGTTTATTGGGGGGCAGTCAGCAGATTCAAGCTCTGGACACGCAAATCATGAGTTACGTCAACTATCAGCTTTCGGCGTGCGTTTACGTAGAGGTGAATGCCCCTCTTTGCTACTGCCATCACTGTTCGTCGGCTTGGCGGCCTGATTCTTAGCTTCGACCCTTGCTGGTGAGGCCTTGCGCTTTTGGTGCTTGGCCCGTGGGGCCTTGGCGGGTGCTTTCTTACTGGCAGTCTTACGGTTTTTGACCGATTTTTTCACGCCTACTGCTTTGCCTGATTTTTTCAGCTTTCGGGGGCCCTGGTAAACGGCCTCAAGGCCCTTGACGCGGCGTGGCTCGAAACGAATTTTCAGATAGCGTTCAATACTCGACATCTGATTCCATTCAAGGGATGTCACCAGGGTGATCGCTTTACCCGCCTGGCCGGCGCGACCCGTTCTGCCGACCCGATGCACGTGATCGTCTCCGGAGTGTGCGACCGTGTAGTTAATCACCAGCTCAACATCCTGGATATCCAGACCCCGAGCGGCGACGTCCGTGGCCACCAAAATGGTAATTTTGCCATCTCGGAAGCGGCTCATGACTTGCTTGCGGATACTTTGGGCGATCTCGCCATGAATATAGCCGATCTTCAAGCCTTGGTTCTGTAGCGTGCTGCCGAGCTGCTGGCATTGCTGCCGGGTATTACAAAACACAAAGACTCGGGTCGCCTCCTCTTCCTTAACGAGAGCCGTGATCAGTTTTTCTTTATGCTTGGCATCGTCAGCAAGAACGATTTGCTGCTCGATATGGCTATGCGCTTGGCGATGAGTGTCGGTAATGATCGTTTCCGGCTTGTTCAGTATCGCCTTGATGTGCTCGAACCCTTGGTGGCTTAGCGTTGCCGAGAACAGCAGGTTCTGGCGCGTCGCTGGGCAGGAAGAGGCAATACGATTCATATCCTCGGTAAACCCCATGTCCAGCATGCGGTCAGCTTCATCGAGGATCAGCACCTCTAGATCGAGAAAATCGATACTGCCCTTATCAAGATGTTCAACCAGTCTGCCGGGTGTGGCGATAACGACATCCGGGTTTTTTCGAATGCTCGCTATTTGGTGTTTGAAGGCTTCACCACCGATGATCAAGCCGCATTTGATGGGTGTAAAGCTGGCGAGGTTCTCGAACATTTTCTGGGTCTGCAACGCCAATTCTCGAGTGGGTAGCAGTATCAGTGCGCGAGTGCCTGACCTAGGCGCCGGTGTGGCGAGCAGTCGATGCAGCAGTGGCAGCAGGAATGCGGCTGTTTTGCCACTGCCCGTCTTGGCTGCGACCATCAGGTCCTTGCCCGTCAAAGCGACAGGAATGGCTTGGGCTTGGACTTCCGTCGCTTCTGTAAAGCCGAGTTTATCTAAGGCTTTGAATAGCTGCGGATTAAGCGGTAAATCAGTGAGTAATGACACACAAGGCCTGCGTGGTTGGAGTGGGGTTTTGTGGCGGTGACCTTAGCAAGTCGGCGCTGTTTGGACCAGTAACTTTAGTCGTATTTGATGGTGGTTTGCTGCTATCTCCATCTATTTGCTAAATAACATGACTGCGGACCTCGTTCATTGGCCCTTTTGTCTGTCTATTTGGTCGAAGGGCGTCGTTTTTCTGGCGGGGGAGTGCGCATGTACCATGCAGGGACAACTGATACCAAAAAGATGAAAGCTACCCCGGCAAAGCCTTCCCTAAATGACATGACCATAGCCTGCCCATGGAGGGTACTGGAAAGGTAGGACAAGGCTGGCTCGAACTGCATCAGGTAACCCAGGTGCTCGCCAAACACGGTGTCTTGAATCTTCTGCAGTAACGTTAAAGTTGCGGTACCAGACGTCTGGGTGGTGGTGTATGCGTCACTGTATTCAGCCGATCGGCGAGCGAGGAAGATTGACAGCAAGTTCACACCGAAAGCGCCACCCAACTGGCGCAGGAAGTTAATGGCGCCAGACCCCTGGCTCAGCAACGCCAGTGGCAATGTGGCGAGGGACGCAGCATTCAGTGAGGGGAAGATTAGCGCGAGGCCAATCCGACCGATCAGGGCCCAGACCATCAGTTGAGCATAGGGTGTGTTGAAATCGACTTGGCGCATTAAACCGCTCGACACGGCGAATAACAAAAGCCCCAGTATAATCACATAGCGCGGTTCTACACGGTCACTCAGGGCCCCCGCGATCGGGAAGAAGAAGGCCATGGCAAGGCCCGCGGGCAGCATCAGCAAGCCAGAGTTAGTCGGTGTGATGTGTTGCAGGGTTTGCAGAAATAGGGGCACCAGGTAGGTTGAGCCATAAAGACCAATGCCCAGAATAAAGGTGACGGCCGCAGCAGCCACAAATCTGGCGTGGGTGAACAGCTGCAAATTCAGCAGTGGGTGCTCAACGTGATTCTCCCACCAGATGAACAGCACCATGCAGAAGGCTGCGCAGGCGAACTGCAAGACAATAATGTCAGACTGCCAGCCGTCTCGCTCACCATTGGATAAGCCCGTCAGGAGGCTGATGAGGAACACGCTGGACAGCAATACGCCCACCCAGTCGAATCCCGGCACGGGGTCATCGGGGTCGCGGGTCGGCATAAACATCAGGGCCATGGGTATGCTGATGACAGTGAAAGGGATGGCCAGATAAAAGACATAGCGCCAGTCATAGTTATCAATCAGCAGCCCGCCTAGGGCGGGTCCTAGGGCGGGGGCCAAGACTACGCCGATGCCAAAAATACCCATGGCCATACCGCGCTGGTGAGCGGGGAAAATTTGGTAGTTGATCACCATCGACAGAGGGCTAAGTACGCCGGCAGCAGCGCCCTGAATGACCCGTGACAGAATCAGTACTTCGGGATTGGGCGCCAGGCCGCCCATGATTGAGCCAGCCAGAAATACCAACATGGAGCCGACATAGGTTGCGCGCATGCCGAATACGGTGCAACACCAGGCGGTCAGCAACATGGTCACAGTACCAGCCGCAAGGAATCCCGTTGACAGCCACTGGGCCTGGTCCTGGCCGATGCCAAAGGCGCCCATCACCTCGGGAATGGCTACATTGATGATGGTGCCGGTCAACAGGGTCGCAAAAGAGCCGAGCATAGCGGTGATGACCGCCAGCCAGGTATAGGCGGGACCATAGATTTCAAACATCGACAGGACAGGTTGAGATGCCTGTATGCCATCAGGTATCCGGTTATTCATACGCGTTATCCGGCACGAATCTGGAGTTCAACCATCATGCCTGGCTTGAGCAGGTTCCGCGGATCATCAATACTGATCTTAACTTCAAGACGCTGGGTCACCTTAGTGAAATTGCCGCTAGGATTTGGGCTGGGAAGCAAGGCGAACTGGCTGGTAGCGGCTTGACCAATTCGCTCAATGCGACCGTGGAATTCGAGGTCTGGCCAGGCATCGACGCTGATCAATACGGGGCTGTCGATCTGGATATGACGAATCTCTGTCTCTTTGATATTCGCCTTGATCCATACTGCCTGTGGGTTGTGCATCATGGCTATGCGCTGGCCTGGGTAGACATATTCGCCAGAATTAATGAACGTTTCATCGACAACGCCGCGGATGGGACTTGTGATCTGATGGTCAGCGAGGGACTTGAGTAATTGTTGCTTGTCGATGGCGAGCTTGTCCTGACGGGTTCGGGTGATTGACAGGTCGGCTTCGATCACACCCAGCTCAGCGGTGGCAGCTTGCGCCATGAGGATTTCAGCGTGGGCAGTCTCAACCTCGGCGGCCTGGCGCTGGTGTCGTTGTTGATTGGTCTGGTGGGCAAGACTACGTTGCTCCCACTGATCGTCGCTGATCAGCTTGTCGTCATGTAGGGTGTTGGCGCGGCTGAGATCGTGGGCCGACTGGGTGAGATTCACCGCGGCTTCTTCGAGTGCCGTCAGCGTGACTGTCAGCTGGGACTGTTTTGATATAAGGCTTGACTCGACCAGACGCTGGGTCATCGCAAGCTGCTGTTGCTGGCGCTGATACTCGGCATTGAGTGTGGTCAGGCTCGCTTCAATAGACCGAATCTGCAAGCGTATCTGGTCATCGTCGATTCTCGCCAGCTGCTCGGCGGCCTCGACGATCTGGCCTTCTCGCGCATCGAGATGAGTGATTCGCCCTGGAATGTGACTGCTAATATTAATCATATCGGCGGCCACACGGGCATCTTTGACAAACACATAGCCGCTGCGCTCGAAGAACCACCAGCCGAGCCACAGGCTGCCTAGTACTAGGGTCAGCAGAGCGCCAATATTGGTTTTAGACCATATGCTTGATGGGTTGGCAGAGGGCGTAGAACCGTTCATGTGGATTCAGCCGCTGTCAGGATCTTGTTAAAGACCGTCAGGCAGGTTTGCAGCTGTGCGGGGGAGATGTCAGCGAGTAAGTTCTGGCGCACCTGAGTGGCGGCGCCATGGAGCTCAAGTAACAGTGTGCCGGAATGGCTTGTGAGATGAACCGTCTTACCGCGGCGATCTTGTACCGCCGCTCGGCGCTCAACCAGGGCCTTGGACTCTAGATTGTCTAGCAGGCGTACTAACCCAGCGCTCTCAATGCCCATAACTCGCGCCAAGTCTTTCTGCAGCACACCGTCACCAATTTGCTCGAGGTAAAACAAGGTGCGCCAAGCGGCATCGGTAACGCCCAGTGGCTTAAATCGATCATCCATCGCCAGCCTGAAGCGGGTGCGAGTCATGAATAGTGCGGTGACAAATTCGATACTCAGCGTATCTAGATCAGCTGTCTCTGGCATATTAGATTGCAAGTTAACTATATAGAAGCGAACTATATCTCCAGAAGGTTAGGGTGATCAAGTGATATGCGGACGCCTTGCCCGCGCCAAATGGGTGTTGTTGCGCCTCTTTGCAAGGCAATTAGATTCACCCGCGAGTGGCAACGTCAGGCCGATGCGGCGAGCGATGGGCCGACTGAATGGGCCGTGCGAAACAGCAAGGCCTGAAATGCCTGGAACGCTGACCGCATGTTCGCGGCCTTGTAAGGATAGGTCGCGGCCGGATCCATGGCATGTACCACCATGGCATTGGCGACCTCGAAGATCAGGAGTTGGCCATCGAGGGTCTCCGCACAATCAATGCCGAAGTAGTCCAGATCGATAGCCTTCACTAGGCCATCGAATGCCTGCTTATGGCGCAAGCAGAAGTCGTGGCTAAATGTTGCCATAACCTGCGCCTCCTCATTACGTTTGATGGCGCTCTCAGCCATGCCAGCGTTAAGGTAGTGGACCATCCAGGCGCTTGAAATGGCCATGTGGCAGAGAAAAGGTTCGCCATCGATAAAGACGATGCGATATTTTCGATACTGGCCATCGAGGCTGTGGTAGTCAATGAAGGGCGCCAGAAAGAAGCTATTGCTTGTCTGCTGTGCCAGATAGGTTGCAAGGTCTAACGGCTGGTTGATGCGTTCCAGGCCGATACCTGCGTGGGATCCCACAGGGCGAATGATCATGGGGTAACTCAGGTTCGGCTGGTTATTTAAAGCGAGACGTGATTCTCGGTGATTCACGGGCATCGACAGGCCATCGACCGCTGCCAATTTCTGCCAGACCTGGTCT
Source organism: Candidatus Azotimanducaceae bacterium (assembly GCA_047626255.1). Classification (GTDB taxonomy): domain Bacteria; phylum Pseudomonadota; class Gammaproteobacteria; order Pseudomonadales; family Azotimanducaceae; genus UBA4582. The sequence continues at coordinate 2,773 of JBLHRT010000011.1, read as the reverse complement.
CGGCCAATGAGGGTGATTTCTCTCGGGCGGTTAATGACGGGGTTGTGCCAGCGCTTCAGTAGCCGATCGATCAGCGCGAGCGTGTCAACATTAGTGTCAGCTTCGCTGACCGCCACAAAGATAGCGTCGTGAGTCGGCGCAGCAAGGGGCAAGGGCAGGTCTGGCGAGACGAACAGAACGTCAACACTCAGGTTCGGGTGGTCGAGCAAGAACTCGACCGGTGTATTAGCCATAAAGTCGCCCGGGGTTTTTAGCACGAGCACGCGTGTAGCGGTGGTTGAATTCGTCCGTTGCAGAGAATAGAAACGCTTGATCTGTAGTGCTTGAGTTTGCACTGCTAAACCAGTCGTGGCATCGCCACGAAGGATCAGTGTGTAGGCCAAGTCGAGTAGCGCGTTGGCATCCAGTGGATTGTTTTCGACCCGCGCTATTAAATCGGTTGCCGTCGCGCTGAGATCATCGCCATCGAACATGGCTTGCATCAGCGCCGTCTGGCCGAATAGCTCTGTTCGCTCGCAGTAAAACGATCGATGGTTGGGTGCATTAACGCGTTGTGCGAAGGATCGTGTGGCGGGCATGAAGCAGGTATCCAGTAGACGGTATTGAACTACCTGTAGCAAGCTCCGTGCCGATCGACAGAGACAACAAAATCAACACCTATGCGTCAGCGTAGCCTGGTCGAGCGGCGAGGATTTGCCGTCAACGCAACACAATGTGCCGATATACCTTGTTTGCTTGATGAGGCTGCGTCTGGTCGCCAACCTCATCAAGGCGCGGTATAGGCTTTTAGCGGCTGCAGGACAACGGGTAAATGTGTATAGCCTTTAACAAAGGTGGAGTAGGTCCGCTCGGCGGTACCGGTTACGTTGATTTTGTCAAAGCGCTTGAGGATCTCCTCCCAGACGATGCGTAGTTGCATCTCGGCCAGGCGGTTGCCCATGCAGCGATGAATGCCAAAACCAAAAGACAGGTGATGCCGGGCGTTTGGGCGGTCGATAATGAACTCATCGGGTCGGTCAATAACTCGTCCGTCTCTGTTGCCAGAGACATACCACATCAACAGCTTGTCGCCGGCCTTGATGTTCTTACCATTCAGCGTGGTATCTGCCAGCGCTGTGCGGCGCATGTAAGCCAGGGGTGTCTGCCAGCGGATGATCTCTGGGACCATCTTTGGAATCAATCCCGGATTGTCCTTGAGCTTCTGGTACTGTGCTGGGTTTTCGTTGAGCGCCAGCACGCCCCCCGAGATGGAGTTGCGGGTCGTATCATTGCCGCCGACAATCAGCAGTATCAAGTTGCCCAGAAACTCCATAGGCGCCATATTGCGGGTGTCCTTGCCATGGGCGAGCATGGAGATCAGATCGCCCTTGGGTGGTTCATTGATACGCTCGTTCCACAGACGGGTGAAGTACTCAAGGCACTCCAGGAGCTCCGTGCGCCGTTGCTCAAAGGAGATGCCATTGCCAGGACCCGCCGTGGCAACGTCTGACCAACGAGTCAGTTTATGCCTATCTTGAAACGGAAAATCGAACAAGGTCGCGAGCATCTGGGTGGTCAATTCCACAGACACGGCTTCAACCCAGTCAAATTCCTCACCCACCGGCAGTGAATCAAGGATGGCCCCAGCGCGCTCGCGAATTGTGCCCTCCAGCGTTGCGAGGTTTGATGGTGCTACCACCGGTGACACAGTGGCTCGCTGGACGTCATGCTTGGGCGGGTCCATGGCGATGAAATTGCTGGTAACAAAGGCATCACGTTGATGCGCCTTACTGTTGGGCAGGCCCAGAGTGATGCCCGACTCGGAGGAGAACAGGTCGTGATGCTTGTCGACGTACATGATGTCTTCAAACCGTGTGATAGACCAGACCCTGCCATACTCATCATCCTCGTTCAGATGAACGGGGTCTTCATCTCGCAGGCGCGCGAAGTAGGCCCAATGGGCGTCTTGCTGAAACAGGGCAGGGTCGACGACGTTAATTGATTCGAGCGACAGGGTGTAGGGATCTGGGATTTTGGTAGTATCAGCGGCGTGTCTGATGACGAATCCTCCTTTAAGGCGTGCGCGGTGATTGAGTCTAATCCGATTCTCCGTAGAGATAAACTCTGTGCTGAGGTGCTGAGGTGCTGAGGTGCCGAGCAAAGCGCGAGACAAAACTGCCTAGCAGAGTTCCCGGCACAGCGCTGGATAAAAGGGCACAAAAAAAAGACAAAAAAAAGGACCGGCAAGCCAGTCCTTTTTTTGATCTGCGATGCAAAGCATCGCCGTCAATCAGCCCTTAGCAGCCTTACGTTCCAGTGTGTCTTTGACGACTTCGTCAGCCACATTCTTCGGTGCTGCACTGTAATGACTGAACTCCATAGAGAACTGGCCACGACCGGATGTCATCGTGCGCAAGTCACCGATATAGCCAAACATCTCAGACAGAGGTGCCTCGGCCTTGACGCGTGTACCTGCGGCGCCGGCTTCTTGGCCCTGGATCATGCCGCGACGACGGTTTAGGTCACCGATAACATCACCAACGTGCGCATCAGGGGTGAAGACGTCGATCTTCATGATCGGCTCCATGATTTGCGGTCCAGCTTTTGGCATGGTCTGCCGATAAGCTGCTCGAGATGCGATCTCAAAAGCAATGGCTGATGAGTCGACAGCATGGAAGCCACCGTCGTGCAGAGAAACCTTCACATCAAGACAAGGGAAGCCGGCCATGGGGCCTTCTTCCAAGCTCGTTCTGAAGCCTTTCTCAACCGCTGGCCAGAATTCACGGGGAACGTT
>JBLHRT010000010.1:0-21182 GCA_047626255.1 Candidatus Azotimanducaceae bacterium | reverse complement strand
GAAGTCGCCGAATTTTCTGAATCAGAAGTCGCTATTACGACCAGCGGAGCCAGTGAGTAAATCGGGTTTTAAACGGCCTAGACGTTAATCTGTCGTGGTCGAGGAATATCGATAGTAGGTCAGATCAAGACCGGACACTTGTGTACAGTCGATCGTGAACTTGTCTTGATGCTTCACCGAGGCTCGCGCATAAGCACTCTGTGTGATTAACGTTTCTCCGCCGTTAGCGGTATCCTCACCGAGCTTCGAGGCGAAATTCATCTCTTTGGCAAAATAACCTTCAAGCGTTTCCGAATGCAGCATAGCGCCGTGGCCAATGCCGATGCATACCTGAAAGGGTTCATCGGCGGTCAACATGATGCCCTCACGCGCGATCAACTGGTGACACACTAAGGCCGCCTGGATGGCGTCATCGGGGTGAGCAAAAACAGCGATAACATTATCAGCCTCAAAGTGTATCTCTGCAGCTTTATTATCGCTCATTACACGCTCGACAACGCGGCGCATCAATACCAAGCGCGATAAAAAATGCAACACACCGTGAATTTCCGAAACTCTTGAGAAGCCGGATGAGTCCAGCACCAGCACGGTCACCGTGCGGCCATAACGTGCCCAAATTTCTTCCTCACGATCCAGAGGGTCTATCTCGTTATCGATGAGATATTCCAGATAGGCGAATAGATTGTCACTCTTGCTTGCTTGGTCAGGCATTTGAGATTTCCGCGGTGAATGAGTTCAGGTGTTATGCGCGGTACGTATACCCACCCTACCCTTGAAAGATAGACACAATGGCTATTGGTAGCAAGGTGTACCGGCTGATTGCCCGATATAGGTTAGCTGTTGCAACGGGGTGACTAAATGTCAGCTAAACCACCCGCGCTAGGGTCAAGTGTACTAACATTACGTGTATAGAATCACTTACTCAGACAATACTGTTTTTATGGGCGCTATTGATACGGATAGTCATCAGGAACAAGACGCACTGCACTTGCGGAGTGTTTTGCTGACCACAATGAGTAGCAGCATATATGCTTCATCGGGTATGTTCCTGGCTTTATTTGTACTGGGATTCTACTTTTGGGGGATGCCGCCCGGCAACCTGATTGTGGTGTGGGTCGCTATCATAGCGCTGGGTTTACTGCTGCGAGTGCGCGTCGTGAACACTTATAGCGAGAAAATCAATAGCCTAGATTACCCGGGATTATTGACGTTCAAGCAGTCCTTGTTTTTTTGTAGCCTAATCATTCAAACGGCGGTGGGCGCTGGGGTTTGGTTTCTCGGTGCAGAGGCCACGCCATTAATGAAGCTGTATATGACCGCGGCAATCTGTTTGTATGGCGTTGCTATTCTCACGACGCTGTCAAACGACCATCACGTTGACTTGTACTCCTCGACGTTGTTATTGATTCAGCCAGCAATTTTTTGGCTCTTGCAAGGGTTGCAGTTCTACTGGGTATCAGTCCTCATGATAGGTGCGATCGTCATTAACTTGAAGGTTGTCAGCGCTCTATCAAAAAATTTCGCCGAGAGCATCGATATTCGCTTCGAACAAAACGCAACGATAGCCAAACTGACTAAGGCCCGTGCCGAAACACAGTTAGCGCTAGAGAAATCCGAGAAAGCGATCGAAGACAAGGCATTTCTCTTAGCGTCAGCCAGCCATGATCTGCGCCAACCACTATATGCAATGAATATGATCAATGAAACCCTGCAACTTCAAGATCTCTCTGACAGCGCTTTACGCTTGTTGAAAATTCAGGGCCAGTCAATCGACGCCATGACCGATATGTTCAGTGACCTGCTCGATATATCGCATTTTGACAGCCACAAAGTCACCACGGCTCTCAAAGACTTTGATATGCATGATTTGCTGTTAACGATGAAGGACGAGTTCAGCACCATCGCCGTCGAAAAAGGATTGCAGATTCGATTTGATATACCGAACGTCATTGTCCATTCTGACTTTGACTTGGTCGCGCGGGTGCTCAGAAATCTGATCAGCAATGCGGTTCGTTACACCGCAAGTGGCAACGTTGTCGCCAGTGCAAACGTGGCGCATAAAGAGCTATTTATTTCCGTGTATGACACGGGGCCAGGTATTGCAGGCGCTGATCACGAACGCGTCTTTCATGCATTTGTTCAGCTAAACGCGATGCCCGGTGTGAGTAAGGCCGGTATCGGTGTTGGGCTAGCAATCGTCAAACACATTGATGACTTGCTGGGCCTTCGCCTACAGATGAAATCAGATCCTGGCGTGGGTACGACGGTGAGTTTTTGCCTACCTACAGCAAGTTGAGATCACGAGCCTTCAAAATAGCCTGCGCACGGCTCCGCACCTTAAGTACCTGGTAGATTGTGTGCAGGTGTGTTTTAACGGTACCTTCGGCCATATTCAGGCGCAGCGCGATAACTTTATTAGGCACACCATTGAGCAATTCGGCAAATACCGCGGACTGCTTCGGCGACAGACTGACGGCATTCTTCGGCCCCTCTGAAATCACCTCAGTGGCTTGTAAGGGCTCGAAGCCGAACATGCGAATTGCATGAGGGGGAATGTAGGAGCTGCCAGCTAGCACCACTTTAATCGCGCTGATAACGATCGCCATGGATGAGCTTTTCGGGATATAGCCACGAACACCATATTCAAACGCTTTGCTGATGGTGTCAGTTGAGTCTTCACCTGAAAAAATGACGATGGGGATATCGGGGTAGCTTTCCCGCAATGTGCTCATCCCTTCGGTACCAACGGTATCTGACAGGTGCAAATCCAGTATGATTAACGCAAAACCATCATCCTCGGCAAGCACCCCAAGGGTTTCTTGCAATGATGAAGCCGTGACAACATTCTGAAATATGCCGAAAGACGACAGCGAAGAGACGATAACATCCCTAACGATGGGGTGGTCTTCTACAACTAGAGCGCGTTTCGTCACGTTGTTAGCATCATATTATTGGCTTAGTATATTAGCCTGATCTACCCCATCCTGATATAGACGCCAGCTTTAATCCAAAGCTAATAGGACCGGAAGCTGGTCGTATTTGAGCACTTGAGCACTAGAACAAAACCACATGGAGACAGGCGTTTACAATATTTTCAACCTATTTCCGGCAGGATTTGGTGTGCGACAACCTGCTGTGTCGAAGCAGTTGGTAACATCTAGGGATTACCTAGGCTCCGTAGCGGCTCACCAGTAGCTCATGTGACAGTTCAAGTTGTGGAGTAATTTCTGCTTACGCCAAAATAATTGCGAGTGAACAGGTATTCAGCCGTACGTTAACGGGAAAGATTTGCTATCATCGTCCTCGGAAGAGCGTCGTCCCCGGTGGGGCGCGCGGCCTTCAAAGCCGTTGAGTTGCTGCTAAAGTGGCTGGTCGGGTTCGACTCCTGCCTCTTCCGCCAAAATTCCCCGCAAGTCATTGTTTTATAAGTGATTTATTACAAATCCTCGACTCAAACTACTCGCTTAGCCACACTTAACTACGGCCCCTGCAGCTACACGCACTTCGGTAATCCCCCCATTACTAATCGAAGTTAAAAGTAGTGGTTAGGCCGCGATGGCCAGTCTTTGTTTCGGCGTTATGCCGCCAATAGCCATATCTGGCCGTTCGTTATTATAGGTCCACAACCAGTTGGTCGCGCGCTCTTGTACTTCTTCGATGGACTCGAACAAATGATGCGTCAGCCAATCGTATCTCACTGTTCGGTTATAACGTTCCACATAAGCATTCTGTTGTGGGTTGCCGGGCTGTATGAATTCTAATCAAATACCTTGCTCGGCGGCCCAATCTGCCAATATCTGGCTGATGTACTCAGGGCCATTGTCACAGCGAATGGCCGTCGGCTTACCACGCCACGCTATGATCTAGTCTAGTGCTCGTGCTACTCGCGTTGATGGCAGCGACAAGTCAACTTCAATACAAAGCCCTTCGCGGTTGTAGTCATCGATAACGTTGCTTAAACCCTCGTTTATCAGGCGTTTTGATTTGATTCTTTCTTATTCTTTCAATAAAGGTATCTAGCATTCGTATTTTTATCGATAATCAAGTTCAGGAGTATAATTTAGTTACAATTTATAGCGAGCATGCCAAGCGGTGGGAATCGCTGCTCGAAAAGTACCAGTTAGCCGTGCTGCCTGTTGAAACAGGTGCGCTTAAACAGGCTTGTGATTGAGCCACGGACCGTCGTACACGACGGAGAAGCACCTGCGTGGTTTGGGTATTTGGTGGCCACACCAACCTGGGCAGACAGACCATAATTCAATTACCCATCAGGTGCCTGAGCCAATCATAACCTGACTCAAACTGCACACCGACAGCATGAACTATCTCAGTTTGTCGGATCAAGTATATTTTGAATCGTTGCCGGTGCTGTTGGCAACACAACTGAATGGGCGTAAATCCAGTTATAGATTAGCAATAGTTGACTGGATAAACGGGGTCAGCTCAGAACAGTTTGGTCGGGGCTATCTGGTCAGGGTCGAGAAATACCATCGCGTTTTATTTCCTTGATTCACTGGTCGGTTGGATTGCGGCGCGGATCGCACCAACCATCGCCCAACGGTGCGCTGTAAACGTTTCACCCACAGCCTTTGGCCACGCACTATGCGTCACAATAATTGTCTCAGTTGCGGGATCTATCCAAATAAGTTGACCAAATATTCCCTGCGCGGCATAAGTTCCATCTGGCATTAACCACCACAAATAACCGTAACCCTCATAACCCTTAGACGGCGTAGTAGAGGCCTTCATCCAACCCTCTGGTAAGATCCTTGTGCCATCAGCCAGGACACCGCCACTCAGTGCAAACAGACCTATGCGCGCATAATCTCTTAGTGTAGCGTTTAGACAGCAGCCACCAAGTTCAGTACCGTATTTCGAGTCTATGACCCAGTTTGCATCACTTTCCATGCCAAAGGGTTGCCAAATCTTCTGCTCAAGATAGGCAGACTCATTGTTACCAATCGCCGCCCTGAGAATTGCACCGACTAAATTGGTTTCTCCCGTTGAATAATTGAATACCTCACCTGGCTTTCCCGATACGTCGAGCGTATTCAAATGTTGGAACAGTTCCATCGCATTTGATCCCCCCGCTATACTGACATCAGACTCAGGGTCAAAATAGTCCTCGTTCCACGCCACCCCAGAAGCCATATGCAACACATTCTCAATCGTTGCTGCGTCATAAGCACTGCCTTTCAAACGTGGTAGATAGTCAGTAACTTGGTCCTGCACACTATTAATATAGCCATCTTGAATTGCCGCACCAATCAACATCGAAGTGATCGACTTGGCCACCGAAAAAGCCACCCAAAGGCTTTCTTCGTTATTATCGAGACCATAGTTTTCGTAAACAAGGTTGCCCCTCTGAAGTACCAGCAAACCACCAACATGTTGGGATGACATATGCTCTTGGAGGGTAAACTGCACGCCCGCCAATGAATAACTCACCGACGATAGATCCTGAAGTGCCAAAGGCAATTCAAGTACATCATTGTCAGCATGGATCTTTCGAGTCGGTAATATTTTGTCAATGTTTCGAAAGCCTTGCTCCTTCTGTGCCTGGCTCCAAAACAAGATGCTGGTCGCTTCAATCTGTTCCTGCGATTCTTGCGCTAAAACCAAACCATTGAGCGTAAGGCCTAGCAAAGTCGCAAAAACGCGGATTAATCTAAAATTCAACATATTCCCAGCTGCCTATTATTATTGATGTAACTGAACTCTAATGTGCTGCGTCGATGCTATTTGTTCATGGCACCACCAGCGCCTGAAAATTCACTGTCATGCATTATGTGTGTGCCATTTTTTATGTGACGGCCTTAATTTAAGGCCATTATGTGACAGCTGCTATAGATATTCAAACACGCTTTGTAAACCTTCTTGGGCTCGCCTCTCCCACAGTCTCCCTACTCTCAATGTTGGCAGCTCCATGCGATAGCCCGCCCCACGAACTCAATACATCGCGTTCTCGATCATCGCTGCCAGCACCCAAGCGAGTGGCGGCAATAGACCAAACAGGACTAGTTTCTGCACATGAGAGGCAATGGGCCAATCCCATCGAGATTCGAGAAACATCTGATGCGTCAGCAAATCAGCTGTTGTGGTTGGCGTACCCAGACCTTGAATGACTATTGTTTTGACGGCTTCCTTGTCACCCCGCAGCGCCAGAGTAATCTGATCCATCTCCGCTATTTTCTTGTCCCTAATACGGTTCCGCAGAATCCAGACCGGATAGACGAAAGGTAGTACCATAGCGACCATAGTAAACACGACAACCAGCGACATTTGCATTAGGAAGGCAGTGTTTACTGCGTCATCCCCATACAACATCAGCAGAGGCATGAGGCCGAGGAACGGGATGTTACACAGAAAAATCCGAGCACCCGGATTAGCAATGGCTGCGTAGTCATTCAATTGAAGGAAATCAATCTTGATGTGGCGAGCAGCATGAATGAGACTAACAATCTGACTGACAATAACGATGAAGCCCATGCCTTGTATCAGTCCGTTGATGGGCATCAAGATAAAACCTTGAATCACGTGGGGTCCACCGGCAGCGTAGGTAGTAAAAGCTTCGACTAAAGTATCTTGTTGGGAGATGATAGAATGTAGTGCTGGGTTCAGGAGGAATCCATACAGCAACCCAATAGTCAAACAGATAAAACTCAGCGCTCGCTTAGGTCTAAGCCTTTCTATGCTGGCATCAATAGCATCATCAAATGAAGCGAGTATTTTAAGGTCCACTTCTATAGCGCGTGCCAGCGCCAGAAAGAAAATGACGAGTGTCGGCCCGATAAAGACCATCGCGAAAGTCCATCCTGTTATCACGTCTTGTGGTAAAGGCCCGATTATAGGGTTCGACTCCATTCCAATCATTAGCGTCGATAAGACATAGCACACCGGAGCCGCTACACCCATCAAGATCAAGCCCAGCTTCCACGTCGCTATGCCCGTCTTGTCCAGTTGCTCCAGTCCCCAGATACCCTTCAAGCCTACAGTCGCCATAAATCACCCTTCTTATTGTTGCACCGGATATTACAACAGACACCCGAGTCTCACCTATTCAGCCCAACAAGGTATGATTCCCTTTAAACCAATAGAGGGTAGATTGTGTCATTCATAGAAATAACGGCTGTACTGGGTATGGTAGACAAGGCAGCTGCTGCTACCCGTGTCTCGGCTTTGGCAACCCTCGACTATCTAGCACCAGTTTGATCGATCAAACTCAAAATCGGGTATCAATTCACGCGAGCGCGACGCTGGCAGGTAACGACTGGGATAGGCTAAGACTTAAACGTGGGGCAATTGAACGGGCATATAGTTACCCGAGTAAAACAATACACAGTTGCTCGATCGAGATGAGCTACGAGCTGCGTTTTTGACGAAAACTAAGAGAGCGTGCTCATTCTTTGACTTAACGGGATTAATCGTCCTCGGTCATAACGTCGATAGCACAGCTCGGACAGATACCATGGGTAAGTTGGACAACGGCAGGGCTGGCGAACAAGTCGAATTCTCGAAAGGGGTTTTGTATGTCAATCCATTCGCCGTCAATCCTTGTCTTTTTGCACCAGCTGCAAACGGTTAAATAACCTTCCGAGGCACTCTCATTCTCCTCCGATAAGACGATGTCGTCTGGCGGATCGTCTGGCGGGTCGTCAGACCCTGCAATGCCACTCAATTCCGTAAAGCGCTGCATGCTTGGAGAGTCGCACCTGGGACTCATGATGTATACCCGGAGACTGATTTCCGCCTAGTTTGCATCTATACGCGCAGTAATATCATCCGGCAAAAGGTATAGGCAAATAGTTTGGCCAGATTCCACACCTTGCAGCACAGCGCGCTGGTAAGTGTGCATGGCAAATGGGTACATCCATCACGTCATGGATTCTTGCTTGCAGCGACCGATTCAGCTTATGCCAGCAGCGCAAAGGGTTTATGATGCTCGGCTTTGATACACGGATACCATCCACGTGCTAACCCTGCTCAACAACGCCATGGTGTACGCCCCACAACGTCTTGGCATGCGTAACCTCTTGATCGGCGGCGGCCAAATTCTGGCGATTAGCGAGGCTCCGCTGGTCGCCAGCGGCGCGACGGTCGTTGATCTGGGCGGCCAGCGCTTGTTGCCTGGCTTTATCGACGGCCATGCGCATGTCACGGGCGGCGGTGGCGAAGCCGGGTTTAAAACACGCGTACCACCGCCCTGCCTGAGTGACTTTACCTCGGCGGGTGTGACCTCTGTGGTGGGCGTGCTCGGTACCGATGACACCACCCGCGATACCCGTGCCCTGCTGGCTCAAACCCAGACCCTGCGTGACGAGGGTATGGGCGCTTGGTGCCACACGGGGGGGTATCATGTGCCGCCAGTGACGCTCACCCATTCTGTGCGCGACGATATCGTGCACCTAGACCCTGTGATTGGCGTGGGTGAACTTGCTATCAGCGACCATCGTTCCAGCCAACCAACCTTGGCGGAATTTCTGCGTATCGCCAGCGATGCCCATGTCGCCGGCTTAATCACGCGCAAGGCTGGCATACTGCACCTGCACCTAGGCGACGGTCCGCGTGGTATGGACCTGATTCGGCAGGCGTTGCACGACACCGAACTGCCCGCGCGGGTCTTCAACCCTACCCATATCAATCGTCGAAAGGCGCTGCTTGATGAAGCCATTGATGTTGCCCGACAGGGCTGCACAGTGGATATCACTGCATTTCCGGTGGCCGATGATGAAGATGCCTGGGCAGCTGATGTCGCATTGACGCGCTATCTCGACAGCGGCGCACCGGCCAACCGTGTGACGGTGAGCTCTGATGGCGGTGGTTGCTTACCGGTGTTTGACGCAGAGGGTGCCATGTTGTCCATGGACGTAGGCCGAGCCAGCGCCTTGTTGACCACGCTGATTACCCTACAACAACAAGGCATGCCGCTGGAAACGGCCCTACCGGCTTTTACCAGCAATGTTGCCGACCTGTTGCGACTGCCGGGGCGTGGATATATTCAAGTCGGCTACCAAGCAGACTTACTCGTATTAGATGATACTCAATGTCTCAGCGGCGTGATGATTGCCGGTCGCTGGCATCGACGAGACGGCCAGCAGGTTATCAAGGGCTACTTTGAACCCTAATTTCATTTTATTCGTCCCGTCACATTGACCCGCGCAGGTGACCCTGCGTGTAATACCCCAACTTATAAAGAGACACCATCGTTATGTGCCCCGCAGCAAGTATTGAAGATCAAGAACGCGGCTACATCATCCCCATCGGCGGCGCCGAGGAAAAACTCAATAATCCGGCGATCCTCGACCGCTTTGTCAGCATCTGCGGCGGTAGTAGTGCTCGGCTGGCTATTATTCCCACCGCGTCAGAACTCAGTGATACGGGCAGCAACTATGAAAAGCTGTTTCGCAAACTGGGTATGAAACATATCGAGGTATTGAACATCCAGACCCGTGAGGACTGCAAGTCCCAGGAGGCATTGGATTATATTGAGCAGGCCGATGGCGTGTTCATGACCGGCGGTAATCAGTTACGCCTGTCCACAACGCTGGGTGGCACCCCGTTGGCGCAGAAAATTCGCCGTCGCAACGCGGCGGGTATGCACGTCGCCGGCACCTCCGCTGGCGCCGCCTTTATGCCAGAACACATGATCGCCGGCGGCTATGAAGGCTCGACTCCACGCCCCGATATGACCACTATGGCACCGGGGCTTGGGCTGACCAACCATTTCATCATTGACCAACACTTTCGCCAACGTGATCGCATCGGCCGTCTGCTGACAGCGCTGGCTTATAATCCTTTTGCCATCGGCATTGGGTTGGACGAGGATACGGCGGCGTTTATCCGCCCGGGTGACGACCTGGAAGTCGTTGGCAGTGGTGGCATCACCATTATCGACCCGACCAACCTGACCCATTCATCAATGGATAAAGCTAGGCGCGGCGAACCGGTAAGCCTGATAGGCTTGCAGTTACATATTCTGGTCTCTGGCGGCCGGTTTGAGATCGAGACACGGCAGGCTTTTGAGGCCTAAAATCTACCAATTGCGCGCTGCTATTCCAGTGCTGCCACACAGATCCACAAGGACATTCCCCGTATGAAAATCGTTAAAACCAATGTCTATGTCGGCCCCAACTTGTATGCGCGCTTTCCCGTGATTCGTCACGTGCTCGACCTAGGCGAGCTTGAACAGTGGCCTAGCGTGCGCCTCGGCGAGGCGTTTACGAACGCCCTGCTCGACTGTTTGCCTGGGCTCGATGAACATGGGTGCTCCTATCGTCAAGCAGGTGGTTTTGTCCGTCGGTTGCGCGAAGACGAGGGCACCTGGCTCGGTCACATCATGGAGCATGTAGCGATCGAGCTACAGAATATCGCGGGCTCACCCGTGACGTTTGGCCGCACTCGCTCTGTTGAGGGCTCACTCGGGCAATACACCATGGTTTTTCAGTATCTGGATGCCGAAGTGGGTCTGGCAGCCGGTCGCTTGGCGCTGACGTTACTGCACAGCCTGTTACCCGCCGATTTACGTGCAGCTTATGACGTCGACCCGGCCTTTGATTTTGCCGAAGCTCGCGATAACTTTATCCGTTACGCTCAGCGTCGTGCTCTGGGACCGAGTACCGCGTCGTTAGTTCGCGCCGCCGAAGAACGTGACATTCCATGGTTGCGCCTCAATGAGCAGAGTCTGGTGCAATTTGGACACGGGCGTTACCAGCAGCGCATACAGGCAACCACCACGGGCAAGACCAGCAACATTGCGGTCGAGCTCGCCGGTGACAAGGAAGAAACCAACGCCATCCTTCGAGACTTAGGATTACCGGTCCCTGCTCAGCGTCTGGTACGCACGGTAGCTGACGCCCAGCGGGCTGCTCGGCGTATCGGCTATCCGGTGGTACTCAAACCAATCGACGGTAATCACGGTCGCGGCGTGTCTATCAACTTAAGTACTGAGGATGACATTGCGGTGGCGTTTGATAATGCGCGGGAACACGGCCGTAATATTATCGTTGAGCGTTTTATCGAAGGTTTTGACCATCGCCTGCTCGTGGTAAACGGCAAGCTGGTGGCAGCAGCCAAACGCATGCCCGGTCATGTGGTGGGTGACGCCAAGCACACCATTGAAGAGCTGGTGGCTATCATCAATCAAGACCCTCGTCGTGGCGTGGGTCATGAGAAGGTGCTGACACAGTTAGAGTTTGATCATCAAGCGCATGTGCTGCTTGAAAAGGCTGGCTACACGGCGGCAACTATTCCGGCGCAAGACGAGGTTGTCTTTTTGCGCTCCACGGCTAACCTGTCCACCGGCGGCACGGCCATTGACGTCACCGACATTATCCATCCAGATAACCGCGAGATGGCGGAGCGGACGATCAAGGCTATTGGCCTCGACGTGGGGGGCGTTGATTTTCTGACGAAGGACATCTCTGAATCTTATCGGGATGCCGGCGGCGGTATTTGTGAAGTAAACGCAGGGCCCGGTTTTCGTATGCACGTGGCCCCCAGCGAAGGCACACCGAGAGATGTAGCGGGTCCCGTTATTGACATGTTGTTCCCGCCGGGCACGCCCCGCCGCATTCCTATCGCCGCGGTCACCGGTACCAATGGTAAAACCACCACCACGCGTATGCTCGCGCATATACTACAACTCAGTGGTTATACCGTCGGCATGACCTCCACTGATGGCGTTTATATTGACGGCCAACTATCGGTGTCTGGTGATATGACAGGCCCCGTGTCTGCCCGCATGGTGCTGCGCGACCCGGTCGTTGACGCCGCAGTGATGGAGTCAGCCCGAGGCGGTATGCTACGTGGCGGCTTGGGCTATCAGCGCTGTAATGTCGCGGCCTGCTTAAACGTCGCGGCAGATCACCTAGGCATGAACGGCATTGATACCTTGGAGCAGCTTGCCGAGGTTAAACGCATCCCCATAGAGATTGCTCAGGATGCTGTTGTGCTCAATGCCGACGACGGCCTGTGCCTGCAGATGGCAGATTATACCGATGCTAAAACTGTCAGCTATGTCACCATGAATCCTGCCCATCCACTGGTAAAACAACATATCCGCGCCGGTGGTCAGGCCTTTGTGCTCGAGGAAGGCATGAACGGTCATATGATAACGATCTATGACAAAGAGGCGCATACGCCTCTACTGTGGACCCACCTGATACCCGCGACCGTTGAGGGGCGGGCCATGCATAATGTGCAGAACGCTATGTTTGCCGCGGCACTGGCCTACAACATGGACGTCAGTCTGGAGCATATCAGGCAGGGCTTGCGCTCTTTCGACTCGACGTTCTTTCAGGCACCGGGGCGCATGAACATCTACGACGAGCATCCTTTCAAAGTGATTCTCGACTACGCCCACAACCCTGCTGCCGTGCGCGCCATGTGTAATCTGGTAGACCGATTTGAGGTCAAGGGCCGTAAGATGATCGTTCTCGCCGCACCGGGTGATCGTCGTGATGAAGACATCCAGGAGATTGCTCGCCTGGCAGCCGGTCACTTTGATCACTTCATCTGCCGTGTGGATGACAATCGACGCGACCGCGGGGTTGATGAGGTCGCGCTGATACTGCAGGCGCAATTGCTTGAATGCGGTGTCAAACCAGAGCAGATTGAGATCGTTCCTGATGAGCAGGCTGCCACGCAACACGCATTGAATATAGCGGCGATGGATGACCTGCTTCTGGTGCTAGGCGATCAGATCAAGCGTACTTGGAAGCAGATCATCTACTTCGATTCAAGTACGGGTGAGGCCGTCGGTTCAGAGACGAAAGCCGCCACCATCGCACTGCCCGACATCGACCTGTTCACCTTCGATGAAGACGTGCAGATCATTTCTGATGAGCGCGGCGTACGTATCGCCCGTGATGCCGGCGACTAGCGCAGCATGGAATTCATAGACGCACGGCGTTTAACTGGGCCAAATTTACTGGGATCAGGTCCCGGAGCCATTCTGGATATTGCCTGCCAACCTGATCAAGTCAACGCGGTGTCGGCCATCTGGCAGCGCGCCGTCGAAAACATGCTGGCCGGGGCGAGCTGGCCAAGGCTTACTTTTCTCACCCTGCCCCTGCAGGGCGGCGTTAGTTTGGCGTTCAACGGCCCTATCGACAGCCTTTATACCGCCACCGAAATATCGCTGTTAGCCTGGCAAGCCGTCGCGCGCGAATTGATAGGCATCGATGCCGTCGCGTTGCCCACTGAGATATTTGATCTGACAGCTGAACTCAAAGCCGAAGTGCAACCTGCCTTACTCGCTATTAAAACGGCCGCCAAGGCTAATGACGTGCCGTTTTTGTGGGACGATGACTATGTCAGCCTTGGCTACGGCCAACACTCGCAGACCTGGCCGCGGGATGAGATACCCGACCCACAAAGCCTCGATTGGACGCGCTTTACATCCGTGCCTATTGGTATTGTCACTGGCACCAATGGCAAAACGACGGTCACGCGCCTGGCCAGCTTTATTCTACAACTCAGCGGCCACTGTGTTGGTGTCAGCAGCACAGACTCTATCGCGGTGAACAATGCCATTATCGAAAAGGGCGACTGGTCAGGGCCAGGCGGCGCACGCCAAGTATTGCGCGCTGAGAATGTCACGGCTGCCGTATTGGAAACCGCACGGGGTGGGTTGTTGCGCCGCGGCCTAGGTGTCGAGCGCGCTGATGTCGCATTGATTACAAATATCGCCGAGGATCATCTGGGGGATTTCGGCTCGCGTAGCGTGGAAGAATTACTGCATATCAAATGGATCGTGAGCCAGGCAGTGATCGACCAAGGCACGTTAGTGTTGAACGCCGACGATACGCTGCTGGTCAATCAGGCCAAGACATATCCCGGCGTTATTGTCTGGTTCAGCCTCGATGAGCAAAACCCTGTGATTCTGGCACATATGGCGCGCAAGGGGATGGCCTTTGTGTTAGATGGCAGTCTATTGGTTTGCCGACAAGGCGAGTCATACCAGCCCATCTGCGATGTCTGCGACATACCCGTCACCCTCGCTGGCGCAGCCCGCCATAACGTTGCCAACGCCCTCGCTGCCAGCGCCTTAACGCACGTGATGGGCACCAGTCTTGAGGCGATCAAGAACGGCCTAATGCACATGACACAAGCGGATAATCCCGGCCGTTGTAATACGTACGCGTTAGGTGATGTGTCGATACTGGTGGACTTTGCCCATAACCCGCATGCTATGCAGGCCCTGTTTCAGATGGCCCAAGCATTGCCTGCCAGGCGTCGCCTACTGGCCTTTGCGCAGGCCGGTGACAGACCCGATGATCTTATTGCAGACGTGGCACGTGCGGCTTGGCGTATCGGGCTTGATCGAGTGCTGATATCAGAACTGGCAGAGTACCATCGCGGCAGACAGCACGGTGAAGTGTTTGCATTGATGCAAACTGAACTGCTCGCCCAAGGCGCGCAAGCGGGTCAGATTACGCATTTTGAACGAGAGATCGACGCGCTGGAAGTTGCACTCGACTGGGCCCAACCCGGTGATCTTGTCATCATACTGGCGTTAGGTGAGCGAGAAGACATTATGGCAAGGCTCGCGGTGTTGGGCGCCCAGACCAGCGCTCACTAAATTGCCTCCGCAATTAATGGATCTGTCGCTTGTCGCTGCACGTTCAAGCTCTGCGCACGCGCTTGATCCTTGCGCGCAAAGTGGCTGAACATAGCGGGCACCAAATACAAGGCAAGAATCGCAGACCCGGCGACACCACCAGCAATCGCCATGGCCAACGGTGGCCAAAAATGTCCGCCGAATAGAATCAACGGCAGAAATCCACCCATGGTGGTCACCGTGGTTGAGACAATGTGCCGTGTCGCATCCATGACGACAAGCACCATGGCATCGACATCGCCGCGCCTTGATGCGCTATCTGCTTTTAGCGCTGACAAGACAATGATGCCGCCATTAATCGCCAGACCAACGAGGCCCAACGCGCCGATCAAGGCCATATAGCCGAACGGATAGCCCGACAACCAAACACCGAACAAAGCCAGGCCAATACTGGCGATGCCAATGATGCCAATCACACCCGCATAGCGAAACGAGTTCAGTGACAACACAATCACCGCCACCATCAACCAAAGATAGAAAGTGAACGTCGAGATGATATTGCTGACGGCATTGCCGCGCTCCTCTTCCTCGCCGCCAAAGGCGATACGGTAACCCTCAGGAATCTTGATATCAGCTGCGGCGAGGCGCTCACGAAATTCGGCTACCGCCAGGGATGGAAAGGCATAGGGCAGTAAGAACCCTGAGACGGTATTGACCCGCTCTCCCTGGTAACGATTGATGTTAGCGGGTGACGGTTCAAGCACGACATCAGCGACCTGCTCTAGCGGAATGCCGCCGTAGCCAGCGAAATTGTTACCTGCCATCACGGGTGACGCCGATATCGCGTCAAGACTACCGCGTACATTGTCAGTGTAGCGCACACTGATGGGAATCTGGGTCGAGCCTTCCATCACGCTGCCCGCCTCAATGCCCGATAGCTCGCCATTAAGCTGCCTAGGCAAGTCCTGATTACGCATTCCCAGCATCGCCAATTGATTATCTTTGGGGTACACCGACAGCTGTGCGGAGGAACCCGATAAGGTCGCCGTACTGTAGGTCACGGCGTCGATCCCCGACAGAATAAACCGTAGTTGTTCACCCAGCTCCTTCAAAACATCGAGGTTTGGACCGATAACCCGTAGTTCAATGGGTGCGGCAAACGGCGGCCCCTGCTCGAATGGCATCACCATCACGCGGGCTTGGGGTAAGACGGTCATCAGCCGTTTCTGAAGCTCCGGCAGTATTCTTCGCGGGTCATTGACATCGCGCGTTGTCACAAAACCATTCGCGAAGCTTTCTACCCCGTCGTTGTTGTCCATCATGTTGTAGTACACCCGCGGCGCACCTTCACCAATAAACCATTGGCTTTCGATCACTTCATCCATCGCCATGAGATCTTGATGAATGACATCAACAGCGGCTTTGGTATCACGCAGTGATGCGTTGGCTGGCAGAGTGATCTGCACCTGAAATTGATTGCGGTCAACAGGCGGGAAAAATGAACTAGTGAGGGTTGTCGCCAACATAAAACCCAGCGCTGGCAGCACTAACGATATAGCCACGCCACCGGCAGGATGGCGAACAATCCAGGCGATGCTACGTCGGTACACCGCAGCGATGCCTGCATTGGTGTAGCCTTTGACCCACCAAGCGTGACCATCGCTTTCCTTGATAGGAAAGCGCCGATCCAAATACGCGGCAAAAGTAGGAATCAGGGTCATCGCCAGAAAGAATGAAGCGCTGACTGACAGTATCACCGATATGGCCATCGCACCGGTAAAATCACCAGTGCCACCGGGACTCGTCGCGATGGGCATGAAGGCGAATACTGTCGTGGCAGTGGACGCCAACAAGGGCACAAACAGGTGTTTAACAGAGTGGCTGATAGCAGCGTTCAGGCTGTCGCCACGGCGGCGGTTAATCTTGTACTCCTCCACCACGACGATAGCATTATCGATCAACAGGCCAAGGGCGATAATCAAGCCGGTGACTGACATCTGATGCAAGGGGATGTCCATCACTTTGAGACCCGCCAATACCAAACATAGTGTCAGCGGCAATGCGGCACCCACGATCAGTGCTGAACGCACGCCCATAAGGAAAAACAACGCCAGCAGCACCAGAGCAATGGCTGCCAGTAAATTCAGCATCAATGCCGTCAGCCGCTCGTTAGTATAGTAATTTTGATCAATGACTACGGTGATATGCACCATCTCAGGCAGCTCTTTCGCATAGGCTGCGGCGATGGCTTTAGCAGCGGCTGACCATTGGTCAACACGCCTGCCGGTTTCCATCATCGTGGTGACCATAATACTGCGTTTACCATTGATCATTGCCAACGTATCGGCAGGGCTTTTGTACCCCTTGGTGATACTAGCGATATCACCGAGGCGCAAAAAATTGCCGTTGGCTTGCCTGAATATAGGCACGCTTTTAATACGCTCCACGGAGTCCAGGTCACCTTTAACTTCGACGATCAGCGAGCTGCCGCGCGTCTTGAGTTCGCCGGCGGCGAGTCGAGTATCAGCGGCGTTGATGATCGACGCCAGATTGTTGATACTCAGATTAACGCGTGCCAGCGCATCAGCATCCACCGCCACCAAAATCTCCTGTTGCGGCTCACCATAGATCTCGGTTTCCTTAGTACCAGGCAACGCCGCAAGACGACTCTTTAATTCCGTCGCGATGCGCTCGCTGATAGAATCCGGTGTATTCTCAGCTTCGATAGCGAAGCCTAGCGTCACCGCCAGTGGCCCACGGGCAGTCACTAACGGCTCGGTGGACTCAGCTGGTAAATCAATGGCGAGTTCCCCAAGCTTGTCTCGAGCCTCGCTCCACACCAGGTCTACCTGCTCTTTTGTCACCGAGTCATAGAGCTCAACATCGATGAACGAAAAGCCAGCGCGCGTCGTCGATCTCAACGTCTTTATTTCTGGAACCTCACGCAGAGCGTTCTCAACTTTCTCGGTGACCAACGTTTCCATGCGTAAGGCAGAAGCGCCTGGCATGTAGGTAAGGACGTCGCCGTAGCGCTCCGTCATCGTCGGGTCTTCTTGACGCGCTAGGTTAACGAAGGCGGCTATACCCATTAAGGCAATAAAACCTACCGCCAAAAAGGTTAGGCGCGGCAGGCGATAGAACAAGTCACTAAGCCCTTTAGGTCCTTGCTCCACGCTATTCACCAGCAACGGCCTTGCGGGTACCGACGCGTCGGGGTGTTTGGGCCGATACCGACACCAATTGACCAGGAACAATACGTGCTGTGCCACCGGTGACAATTTGCTCTCCATCGAGCAACGTGCCGCGCACATAGACCGCATCGTCGCCTCGGTGAATAATTTCTACCAGCCGTGTTTCAACGACTTGGCCTGCCTGGGTCGCCTTAATAGCAAACACTGACCAGAGTCCGCGCTGACTTTCAGACAGCGCACTTAACGATACCCAGAAACCAGCCGCCGCGACCTCCGCATCCAACACTAATTCGGCGACGGTACCGGCGTACAATGTGTCATCGTCGATATGAAAGATAGCCGTGATCGTGCCAGTGACCTGATCGGCAACGGGCAGTATGGCTTTGAGCTTGCCATTCACTCGGCGTCCCGCGACCTGGAATTGGTACGTTGATTCACGCCTTAGATAGGCCACCATGTCGCTGGGAATACCGACCTTTAGCTCCAAGGGTCCCTGCTCTACCAGCGTCATGGCCGTCTGCCCGGGTGCCACAATACTGCCTTCATCGACCTGCCGGGTCTGCACAATACCATTGAAGGGCGCGCGGATTTGTAGCCTTTTGAGCCAAACAGTGGCGAGGTCAAGCCTCGCCTGACTGCCTTGACGGCGGGTGTCTTGCACGGTGACCTGTGCTGCATCGACCCGAGATTGAATCGTCAATTCGTCTAGGCGCTGCAGAGACCCATGCCCCTTATCCACGAGATCCTGGTAGCGTTGCAAGCTCGATCTAGCCAATTCCAATTGCGCACTCTGAGCTGTTGCGCTGGCCCTCGCGCTGGCCAGCTCAGCCTTGAGGGCGGCTTGTTCCGCGAGGCTCGCGGCATTGTCCAAGGTGATCAACAGATCACCCTGCTTGACGACGTCGCCCTCCTGCACCGATACCCTACTCACCACACCGCCCGCCTCGAAACCCAATTGACTCGTGCGCAGGTGCGCGAGCAAACCGCCATAATGACGATTCACTGTGTAGTACTGCTGGACTTGCAAGACGGCGGTTTCCACGGGTAGCGCGCCTGCCGCGGCGTAGCCAGACGCAATAAACGGCAAAAAGCCAAGCATATTGGTGAGTACCTTGATTCTAAGGCACTTGTTTAAAGAGCTGCTTGTGTACCTATTTGTAAAGCGAGCTGACGACAATGCTGACAGCATGGGGCTTATCATCCTAATGTTTTCAATGAACACATTGTCGATGCAGATGTTTACGTTGTCAACATAAGACTGCTAAGCTGCCAGTGAAACATAAGGGAAGCCAACATGACTCTGCCGAACCCTACCCCCCCCTATCATCACGGTGACCTGCGGCAGTGCTTTATTGATGCTGCCTGCGCGCACCTACGTGCCTCGTCCGCCGACCAACTGAGTTTGCGCGCTCTGGCCCGTGAGATAGGCGTTTCGCAGACGGCGCCCTACCGCCATTTCGAGAATAAAAATGCCTTGTTTGCCGCTATCGCGATCCATGGTTTTGAGCTGATGACAGCAGACTTGCAAGTCGCCGCCGCGCTGCATGATGACGATATCGCGCAAACAGTGGCGGATGTGGGTTTCGAGTATGTTCAATGGGCGCTGCGCAACCCAGAAAAATACCAGCTGTTCTTCGATTCATCGCTGTTAGATTTTGGTGACTACCCGGCATTACAGGCTGCCGGCGCCAACTGTTTTGAGGTACTCATCGGGCTGATTCGAGCGGGTATCGAGCAACAGGTGTTTGTCGATGAGTCTGCGGAGTTATTGGCGGGCACTATCTGGGCTAGCGTCCATGGACTAACGAGCCTGCTTCAAACCAACATCAGAGACGCGAGTACAGCGCGGACATCAGAGACTGTGAGTAAGGCCATACAGGCGCTGGTCGAACAACAGCGCAGTGTGCTGCGCATGTTTGTTCACAGCATCCGTCGACCTGCTTGAGCCATGCCATTGCTATGACCGCCCATCTGGACGGCCATAGCGTCTTGCAAATGGCATGTGCCTGCGTGAAATATTAGGCGCTCGCCAAACGGGTTTCCGCAAACGCCTTAATCAATGTGTAGTCCGCCTTGCCATTTGCCGCGCGTTCGAGGCTGTCGCGCATCAGGATACGCTTCGGGATCTTATAGGCGGCCAGATGCGTGCGCGAGAATTCCTTCAGCGCCGCTTCATCAAGTTCACAGCCCGGATTCAATTCGACCACCGCGGTAATTGACTGGCCCCACTTGGCGTCAGTCAATCCCACCACCAGACAGTCTTTAACGCTCGAGTGATGTTTGAGTGCCTCCTCAACTTCCTCAGGAAACACCTTCTCACCCGCCGTATTAATGCAATTGCTGCCACGACCCAGCAATGTCAGACTGCCATCGACCTCAACTCTGACGAAGTCGCCGGGGATTGAATATCGCTCGCCGCCAATCACCTTGAAGGTCTTGTCAGTCTTGGCCTGGTCTTTGTAGTAACCATCCGGCAGAAAGCCAGACACGGCGATCATGCCTGACTCACCTGAGCCGGGCATGACCTCGCGCTCGTCGTCGGTGAAAACTTTGCAACGCGGACCGAGGGTGAATTGCGCAACCTCAATAGCCTCATCCTTGGTCATGACCGAGGCTCCTAGGCCAATCGCTTCTGATGATGAGAAAGAGTCTGCCAGCAACAGGTTTTCATTGTGTCGCAGCAAACCTGCCTTAACGTCTCGCGTCCACATGACGCCACTGGATGTCATGACCGCAACAGAAGAAAAGTCATACTTGCCAGGATTTGCATCAAGAAACTCGACAAGGGGCCGGGCGAACGCATCACCGACGATGGTTAGTGCGGTGACACCATGCTGTTGCACATTTTGCAGCGCTAACTCGGCTTCAAAACTCTTCGATACTAGCGTCACGCACGTGCCACCATTGGCTATCGCAGACAATCCAGCCAACAACCCTGTACCATGCATCAAGGGGGGTAATGGCAGGGTTACCGGCCCAGATGGCGCGGTCTTGACACGCGACAGATGCTCTGCCAGATCCTCGCAAGGTGGAACACCTAAACGGGCATTGCCGCCTGCGCCGAGCACATTCCACAGGGCATAATGACTCCACATCACGCCCTTTGGCATGCCGGTGGTGCCGCCGGTATAAATGAACAGCTGATCAGTCGAGCTACGCGCTTCGGTCAGCGGCATGCCTTCACCTGACGTCGCAAGGCTCTCGTATGCAAGGGCGTCTGCCATGCCCGGGTTGCCATCATCAACTTCGATCCACTGGGTGACTTTCGGCAGTTGTTGGCGGATATGCTCGATGTGGGGCGCAAACTCCGCCGCATAAATACACACCGTTGCATCGGCATTGTCGAGCAGGTAAATCAGCTCGTTGTCGATGTATCGATAGTTAACGTTCACGTGGGTCAAACGGGACTTAAATGCCGCGGTCATGCTTTC
>JBLHRT010000009.1:0-21993 GCA_047626255.1 Candidatus Azotimanducaceae bacterium | reverse complement strand
GCTAGCGCTGATCGTTTTACATGGGGCGTCAACCGCCCAGGCTAGTGAAGGAAAAACCAGTAAGGACCAGACCACCGACTGGACCCTCAACCTGTATCTAGAGAACGACCTGTTCTCCAATACGGATCAAGGCTATACCAATGGAGTGCGTGCCTCCTGGGTATCACCGGACCTCACTGACTATCTGGAAGATGAAACGCTACCCTCTTGGATACGCAGCATTAACGAGCGCCTGACGTTCTTTCACAAAACCCGCGAGGGCTTGCAACGTAACGTCGTTTTCTCGATCGGCCAGACACTGCATACGCCCCGCGACCTTGATCGTACCGATTTGATTGTGGAGGACCGACCCTATGCTGGCTGGTTGTTTATGAGCCTGGGCTATCAAACACGAACAGACCTGCAGCTTGATACGCTGGAAACCCGCTTGGGTATTGTCGGGCCTGCGGCGCTCGGTCAAGAAGCCCAGGACTTCATACATGACTTGCGGGGCTTCGATAAATTCCAAGGTTGGGATAACCAGTTAGACAATGAACCTGGCGTGATGTTTATCTGGGAACATAAACGCAAATTGCAGCCGATATACGATGAGAATTCACGTTTCGGCCTTGATGTCATCGGTCACAGCGGCCTTGCTTTGGGGAATGTCGCCACTTACGTCAACCTCGGCGCTGAAGTCAGAGTGGGCTGGTCGATCCCGGATGACTTTGGCACCTCGGCACTGCGTCCCGGCGGCGATAACAGCGCACCCTACTCGGTGTGGGACCCCAGAAACAAAGGTCAGCGACGCTGGGGCGTACACGCCTTTGCATCGTTCGATGCCAGACTTGTAGGGCGAGACATTTTCCTCGATGGCAACACCTTTGAAAACAGCCATAGCGTAGACAAGAAGAACGTTGTCGCCGACGGCGCGGTAGGCCTGAGCTTTATTTTCGGCGGCAGCAAGATCTCATACGCTCAGATTTTTCGCAGCAAGGAATATAACGCGCAGCCAAACTTTCATTCTTATGGCGTATTAACGCGTGTTTAGCGCAGCATGCGCACACTAGTCTTTGGCCTCGCCGCGATATTCAAGCAGTGTATCTAGCAGCCAAGGGTCATCGAAATGGCGGCGACCGATAAACGCCGTCGCATGCCGCCCCCATTGGCGCATCGCGCCTGCCGAGGCGACGCCCATAGGCCACAGCACCCAACGCTCTAGGCGTTGGCTTGCGGGGATCAAGCCATTACTGGCGAAGAGACTCTGCTGCCCTGCTCCCAGCGGCAATTGCCGCAGCTCATTATAATCGCGCAATACTAGCTTCGTTGGCGGTGAGAGGCTCTCCCTCGGCGCCTGCGAGACACGTAGGCCTTTGATAGCATGATCGGTATCACTGAGTTGCACCACCACACGCTCTTGCCGCGCATCAGGAATGTGATCATTCACCAGCAGCACTGGTTCTTGATCCGCGTTGAGCGTTCGCGCCTGCAAACCTGGGTCAACCGCGAAAAACTGATGATAGCAACCGCACTGATGAATACTGTCATAGGCCAGGACCTGGCCGTCAGGTAACAACGTGACGCGCCACACCAGACCGTCCAACTCGCCACCATATAGGTCAAGCCAGTGCGCCTTGGGCCGTTGCGCAAACCAGATAAAGTAGTTCAGCTGCAACAACACCTGTCCCTGAAATCGCGTGTAGGATGGCAGAAAATACAAAGTCGGTTGCGCCACATCAACACTGACCTGACGTTCGTTCAGCCAACGCGGCGCACCTGGTTGATCATTGCGGCTGCGCGTCCCAATAGCCCACGCCGGGGCATAGTGCGCGCGAAATGCCTGCAAGGTTGGCGCGTCGAGTTGCGGTATGCCCAGCGGGTTGTTAGACCGCGCTTGTGACAGGTGCAGACTAATAGCCTTAATACTGAGCGCCGGGGCATCAACAGCAGGTTGATACCTTTGATCAGTATCCGCCAAGGCTTGCTGCTGAAAACGCGCTTTGGCGCCAGCTTGCTCAGCGCGTATACGCGGCAGAACAACCGCACGACTTAATGGATAGACCCCCAGCACACGAGCCCAGGTGCGATAGTCGTCAGGCACTTGCACGTCCCCCAACGCCAGCGGTTGGTTCAACGCTAGCACTTGGGCTTCAGCTAACACCTGCAAGGCGCAGGCCTCAATGGCGTCTACATCAGCGTCTAAATCAGCGGCGTGGCCTATTCCAACATACGTCTTGGGCAGGTTTCGATACTCAATCTGGCGTTGGCTATGCGCCATCTGCCAAGCTTGCGTTAACCAATATTGACGGGCCGCGGCACTATCGAGTTCAGTGTAGTAACTGGCTAGGAAGCGGTCTACCGCGAACACCTTACCGGGACCAACCGGTCTGGCTTGACCGTCTGCAACACCCGCTCGCTGCCGCAAGGCTTGCCACCCGCTCAACACCACACGACAGGCTGGCGTCATGCCATCACCGATTAACGGCTGTTGAATGCAGCCCGCCAGCACACCTAACATGAGCGCTAGCACGCCGTATGGTTTCATACGGCGCCGGGCAAGCTTCAAACACCTTCGGGATTTAGGCATCACTAACCAACAAATCGATCAAATAGACCGCCCCAAAATCGCGACGGCTTACCCGAGACAAATTCACTCCGGTCCGCCCGATCACCAAACCATTGAATGGCACCCGCCCCCAACCAGCGCAGGGGTTCCGGCTCCCATCGACGCGCCACATCATCGACCCAGGGAAGGCGCCTGATATCGGTCTCGCGGCCCAACACCAGATCGACGAGTATACGGGCTGCCAGATTCGAAGCACCCACCCCCTCACCCGTGTAACCCCCAGCACTACCCAGTCCTGACTCAGCATTGAACGTCACAAACGGGCGCCAGTGACGCTGCACGCCCATCAAACCACCCCAGCGATGGGTAATCTGGGCGTACTGCAATACGGGAAACAGCCCCAGCAATGTTTGCGCGACATGCTCAAGCATGGGGTCTGCCGGATCAATCACAGGGATTCGGCGCGAACCAAAGTAGTAACCCGCACGGCCGCCAAAGGCCAGTCGATCGTCCGCGGTTCTTTGGCCATAGATCGTCACCCGCCGGGCGTCTCCAAACGTTTCATGTTGTTTGAGTCCAATGCTATCCCAGGTACTCGCGGGCAGTGGCTGCGTGGCAACCATCATGGAATACAGAGGCAATAATTGCCGTTGCTGCCCCGCGATGGAGTCGGTGTAGCCTTCCGTTAGGCGCAGAATTTGCTTGGCCAACACTGATCCACGGGTCGTCACAAGCTCATGGGGAGTAAAACTCGACACGGGAGTGTGTTCATAAATCTTTACGCCTTGTTCGCGTAGCACCCGAGCCAGGCCCAGAGCAAGCCGAGCGGGATGGATACGGGCACAATGCGGTGTATGCAAGGCGCCATAATTGGCAGACATATTAACCCGCGCCTTTGACGCCGCCGCGTCAAGCCAGACAAAGTCGGCGGCATCGAACCCCTGTTCGCGTCTATGAGCGGCTTTGGCCTGCATATCCAATGCATCAAACGGCCGGGTCGCGACCTTGATCGTCCCGCCTTTGACAAAATGACAATCGATACCCTCGTGCTCCGCAACCGATCCTATTTCATCGACGGTTCGTTGCATGGCTCGCGCCACCGCCAGCCCTTCTGCAGCACGATCAGGTTGGGCAAGCAGTTGCTCAATGCCCATCGCCCAGCCCATACACCAGCCACCATTACGACCACTGGCACCGAAGCCGACGGTATTGGCTTCGAAAAGCGCGACCTTCAAACCTGGCGAGTGTTGCAGCAAATAATAAGCCGTCCATAGACCTGTATAGCCTGCACCGATGATGGCGACATCGACCTTGTCTGGCAACGGCTCAATAGCCACTGACGCAAGCGGCGCGTCAAGCGTATCAAACCAAAGACTGCCGTTATGTAAAGGGCTTGTCACATAAGCTCCCATCAAGGTGGATATGGTGATTGAGTTAGCGTGATTGAGTTAGCGTCATAGCAACGCTGCACTCTGAGCAGTGTAGACGTTAGCGTGGCTGGCGCCAAACGCTGCCGCGTTGGGTGGATTGTCAGCATGAACACTCAGGTTGCGCCAGATCATGCGGGCCAAACTTTCGCACACAACACTCAATCAGATAGCATAAGCTGGCGAATCAAGGACACAATGCCAGTCATAGACACTCAGGAGGCCCGATGCCACGCGCATGGAGTCAGATTGTTAAGGGAGCCCTCGCAGGCATTGTCATCGGCATCGTCATCGTCATCGGTCTGGCCCTGTTAGGCGGCTCTGTAAGCGAAATCATCTTTGGCGCTCACGGGCTCGACATCAATGGCCGTGCCGTGGCCCATGGCGGAGCCACGATTCAACCCGACCACGGCTGGTCCTTCTATGGCGGTGATGCGGGTGGACAGCGCTTCAGCCGGGCCAGTCAGATAACCCCCGACAACGTCACTCAACTGGAACCTGCCTGGACATACAGCACGGGAGATATTGGTACCAAACCGAACGCGGCCCTATCACGCAGCGCAGGCGAAACTACACCGATACTGGTACACGGCAATCTCGTGTTCTGCTCGCCATTCAATGAAGTCATCGCCATAAACCCCGGTACAGGGGCACAAATTTGGCGCTATGATCCGGCCATAGACTTGCAGCAAAGACCTGCCAATCAGTTCATTTGTCGCGGGGTCGCCGCTTTTCAAGACACGACAGCCCAGGGCCACTGCGCCGCCCGCATCCTCTCAGCCACCAATGACGGTCGCCTGATTGCCCTGGATGCCAAATCCGGCAAGCTATGTGATGACTTTGGAGAATCCGGTCAGGTGACGCTTAATCCGGGCATGCCATTGCTATGGCCTGGAGAGTTTCAGCTGACCTCACCGCCGGTTGTTATCAACGACACTGTGGTTGTCGGCTCGGCCATCTCGGACAATGCCCGCGTGCAAGCGCCCAGCGGAGTCGTCAGAGCTTATGACGTGCGTACGGGCGCGCCACGCTGGCAATTCGACCCTATACCCAGAAGCACCGACGCAGCCAATGCCGCGGACTGGCAAGGCACGTCACCCCCTGTTGAGGGTCATGCTAATGCATGGGCACCCATGGCAGCAGATCTCAAACGCGGTTTAGTCTTTATACCCACCAGTAGTCCATCACCCGACTTCTACGGCGGCCTACGACCCGGTGACAATCGCTATGCAAATTCCGTCGTGGCCTTACATGCAGAGTCAGGCAAGGTTGCCTGGAGCTATCAACTCGTGCATCACGATATCTGGGATTTTGATACACCATCCCAGCCAGGCCTGTACACGATCTGGCGGGACGGGGCACCTATCGATGTGGTCGCACAAACCACGAAGATGGGCCTGGTCTTTATCCTTGACCGTGACACAGGCGAACCCATTATCCCCATCGAAGAGCGCCCTGTACCCCAGCAGGCAGTGACCGGCGAGGCCTTGTCAGCGACCCAACCTTTTCCCATCAGGCCACCCGCTCTGGTGCCAGACAGGACCGACGCGGCAGAGGCTTTTGGTATTACTTGGTTTGACAAGCAAGCATGCGCTCAAGCAATCGAGAGCCTGGACGGCGACGGCCTATATACGCCGCCCACAGAAAAAGGCACGCTGATGCGCCCCTTCACGGGGGGTGGCGCAAACTGGGGTGGCTCGGCCTTTGACGCGTCAAAGAATCTGTTGGTCGTTAACATGTCGAATATCGGCCACCTGATTCAGCTGATACCGCAAGATCAGGTGCAAACCGTCACCGAGACGCTGCACCA
This sequence comes from Candidatus Azotimanducaceae bacterium, assembly GCA_047626255.1. Taxonomy (GTDB): domain Bacteria; phylum Pseudomonadota; class Gammaproteobacteria; order Pseudomonadales; family Azotimanducaceae; genus UBA4582. Next base: position 16,211 of record JBLHRT010000009.1, on the reverse strand, counting down.
AACAGCAATCTCGCCGCAAACCGGTGCGCCCTTCGCCGTGCGTCGAGAGCTACTACTTTCGCCCCTGGGCTTACCCTGCACGCCTCCCCCCTGGGGTATTATCGCGGCAGTGGATATTGCCCAAGGCAAGATCGTCTGGCGCAAGACGCTAGGGACCACACAAGACCTGGCGGGCGGGTTAGCCTTATCGCTAGGTACACCGACCTTTGGCGGGCCTATTATTACCGCCGGTGGCATTGTCTTTATTGCTAGCACGCTCGACTATTATTTGCGCGCTATTGACCTCGACACGGGTAACGAACTATGGAAGGGGCGGCTGCCAACATCAGGCACAGCCACCCCTATGAGCTACGAATGGCAGGGCCGACAGTATGTGGTGATCTCTGCTGGCGGCAATAGCAACGCCGGCGCACCAGCCGGTGATAGCCTGGTGGCCTTTGCACTACCCGACGCGTAGCAGCCTTGCATGCATGACAATCACGCCACGGCCTGGGCTGCCCCGCCGCCGATGATATCAAGCATTTCGGCGGGCGTACCTTGGCGCAACAAACTGCCCTGCCCCATCTCCAACACAAGGTCGTATTGCTCAAGGCTCTCAAGTCGATGGGCAATAGTGATCACCGTCTTGTCAGCTAACACGGTACGCATCAACTGTTGAATCTTCTCGTCAGTCTTGCGGTCCAGCGAACTCGTCGGCTCGTCCATTAAAATATACGCCTTGTCGTGCAGTATCAGGCGCGCGATACACAACAACTGACGTTCGCCAACGCTATAATCACGTCCGCCTTCCAACACGGTCGCATCGAGATCGACAGGCAAGCCAACCACATCCAATGCCTCAAGCAACCGGCTATCGCTGACGTCTTGCAGGTCACCGGCTAGATTGAAACGAATACTGCCGGCGAATAGATAAGGGTCTTGTGGCACGACACCAAAATGACCACGCACACAATTCACATCCACAGCAAATATTGATTGCCCGCCGATACGAATATCTCCAGCCTGATGATAGACCATGCGAAACAACGCCTGCATCATGCTCGATTTACCGGCTCCCGTGCGCCCCACAATACCGACCTTCTTGCCAGCCGGGATGGTGATCGACAGGCCGTTAAGAATTCTCGGCAGGTCCGGGCGATAGGACATGCCGTAATCAACAAACTCGATATCACCTGTCAGGCGTTGGCTTTTGACGTGCTGGGCAACGTCAAACGCCGATTCTTGAGTCGATTCATGGGGCAGGTCAATCATAAAGAATGCCCGCCGCGCATGAGACGCCACCTCACCTAAATACGACAACTCCCAAGCCAGCCCGAAGAACGTGTTATTGAGGTTAAACACCGCGGTAATGATCACCGCCGCCAGGGTCGTCGATATCACACCCGCATGCAGACCGTAGACCAAAAAGGTATACACCAATACCGCATAGGCTGCCGAGATCAGCCCCATCCAGAGCATGCCCCAGCGCATTAGGCGACAGTAGAATAACTGGATATTCATGGATTCACCGAACGCTTTGTGAATGCGCGAGAGTAAATTGCGCTGGCGATTATACAACGTAAATATTGTTCGCCCCTCGATCAAGTCGGTTTGACGATGCAGTGCTTCACCGATCTTAACCGCACGTATTTCACGGGCGTGACTCATCATCGGTGCCAGTTGCGACTGCAAGGCCACGTACAGACATATCACAGGCACTATCAACACGCCGGCGATGGGACTGGCGAGCATAATCAAGATACCCACACACAGCACCTCAGCCACACCGCTGGCCGAGTCACCGAGCGTCACGACGCCATCCTGGCGCAACATGCCATAGTCGCCCAACAGCCGATTGATCAAGCGCCCCGAGGGGTTCTCGTCAAAAAAGGTGGTGCGCACGCCGGAAATACCCAACATCATATCCGCTTGGATTTTCTGCGTAGACCACTGCCCTGACAGCTCGAACAGCATCCACGCAGCAATGCGCGAGAACATCGCCAGCAACATCAGCACTAACAACGTTGAGAGGCTCATAGGCATAACCACTTCCCAACCCAACAGCGCGTGCGTGACATCACAGGTAGGCGTCTGCCCACAACCCACCAGTTCACCCACAAACCACAAAAAGTATGAGGGCACGGCAGCCGCAAAAACAATGATTAACAGGGTCGGCAGCAGTATCTTACGCAGCAAGGTCAGGCTGGCCGCAAAACGTACCAGCGTCTTAATGTTGTTCTGTTCGACCGCGACCTCTTCTGCTGTGACAAATTCTTTATCACTCATGTTTGCACCCCACCCGCGCGCTCATCGCGCGCGTCAACATGGTCATCTTCGTGGTCATCTTCGTTATCATTGCCCGTTTGTTTATCGATCAAACCAAAATCACCGGCCATCAGATGCTGACTGAACTCTGACGCGGGATCACTCATCAGCGCGATAGGGTCACCATCTTCAATAATTTGGCCGCCATCAAGTACCAACAACCGCTGGGTTTGCGTTAACTCATTGAGACGATGACTACTGAGCAGAAATCCCTCGGGTATCGCCTTGAGGTTTTCCATCAAACTCGCCTCGGTCGTCGCGTCCACGGCACTCAACGGATCATCCAGAACAAGATAGGGCCGGCCAGAGAACAATGCGCGCGCCAAATTCACGCGTTGCTTTTGTCCACCCGACAGATTGACTCCGGTCTCGCCAACTTCCTCGTGCAAGCCAGATTCCCAGTGCGCCATATCTGCCTCCAATTCGGCCATACGGATGGCCTGCATGATGTCCCCCGTGGACTCGTTGGATGCCAGCGCAATGTTAATACCCAGGCTGGTATTCGACAGATATGCCTCCTGAGGCATATAGCCGATGACCGTCCGAAACCGTCGATAAACATTCTCATGCCACAGATCAGCAATCACACCGTTGTCAAATTCTACGTCGATGTGGCCCTGAGTCGGCTTGATCTCGGCGCACAGCAACTTCAACAACGTCGACTTACCCGCACCGACTTTGCCGATCAAGCTGATCTGTGCTTGCAGGTCGAGGGACAGATTGATATCACGTAGCACCATGTCCTTGCCCTGCTTGTCTTTGTTCTTCATGACATAGGAAAAACTCACCTGCCTGAAATGCACCGCGACAGGCTTAGCAAACTCCACCGCCTGCGGGCAATCCGCTAACAAGTCATCTGTGATATCTGCATGCGCAAACAATTTTTCCAGACGTTTGACGCACGCTGAAGCCGAGGCATAGTCGATAAATATATTCGGCAACCAACGGATATACAGCGTGATGTGATTGAGCATCCAGATGCTAGCAAATATATCCACCAGTCCAGCGGGCTGTGCACCGGCCGCACCACTGAACTCACTCCACCATTGATTCGCCCAGATCAAGGTGATGATGGGCAATAGCCACCAACTGACGCTGACACCGAAATTGATCAAGTTAACGCCATACTGTTGCGTCGCGACGATCATCAGTCGACGTACGTGGCTGGCAACCTTGCGACGCATAAGGTTTTCCCAACCGAGAAAACGCAGTAGCCTGACATTGCTGACCCATTCACCAATGATCGTCGACAAGGTATCCTCTTCGGTCTTGATCTGGTCTTCCTTCATGTGCACGTACTTACCCAGCAAAAAAGCCAGAGGCATAGCACCAAAGCCGACGACCATCGCGATCACGCCGGGCACACCCATGCTGTAGACAATCACCGGCCCGAGGATCAGCAACCCTAAAACACACGGCACACCGTTACGCGCCACTGACTGGAACAGATCGGCAATGCGATAGATGTCAGACGATATCAGTGTTTTCAAGTTACCTGTTGAGAAATCATCGGACGACAGTTGACCCATTTTCAGCAACTTGGCATTCATACGCAGGGTCACAAAGGTGCGCGTACACACCAGCAACTGACCCTGTACTTCAGCGGTCCGTGCGTTGATAACACTGCGCATGAGAATGATCAGCGCATACGTGCAGAGCAAACTCACAGCAATCGTCAGACTATTGCTTGCATCCAATATGCGCTGGCTCGCCAGTACGGCGAACAATACCAGCACGGTCATCAAGCCGCGTCCCAACACCAACAAGCTGATCAGGCCTCGATAGGCTTGAACAAAATCCCGCCAGAAAGACCCAGAACGTTGTATCTCTGGTGACTCCTGCTTGAGTTGCTCGAATTCACGCGCAAGCTCCGGCGGCATAGCTTGCGCGTCGAGCTCTTGAGTATTAAGAAATTCTCGTTTCATACGAGCGGGATTCGCCCATACCGTTAAATTAAACATATAAAAAAACCCCGGTGGACAATGCCTACCGGGGTTTCTTGTCGAATCCGAGAGGCTTTAAATTTCAAAACCTGCCGAATAATGTTTCATTCGTCAGGTCGATATGATGGTGTCGTCGTTGGTGTAAAAGTCGTTCATGTCAAAAGACTGGGAATGTGCAGACCGACCGCCCATAAACGCCAGGCGCAGCTGTGCCTTGAGGGCAGGATTAAAGCAGATGACTGTCGGAATAAGATATTTCATGGACGTTCACACGAGAATCGTTCCTTAAATAATAGACCTATCATAAATAAATTCAACCTGAACGTGGCTTTTATGGGAAAAACCTGATTCGAATTCCTATGCCAGCTTTTTCATCGCACTCACCAATTGCCCGAGTTCGTCAGCGGCAGTGAATACCTGCGGCGTGATGCGCACACAGCCACCGCTATCTAAGCCGTCACGTACCACGGTAAAAATACCAAAGTCGTTTTCGAGACGTTGCTGCAGGTGCTTGGCATGCTCAATAGTGGTCTTGCCGGCGAGTCGGAATGCGCCCATGCCCGTTGAAGATGCCTCGTCCAGCCCTCCCAATAATTCGATATGAGACATGGACACCGCCTCATCGGTCCACACGCTACGCAGATAGCGCAGGCGCGCCTCCTTATTGGCAGCACCGATGGACTCATGAAAATCGAGCGCCGCCGGCACCGTTATCATCGCCGCGAAATTCGCGGTAGCCATATGCACCCGAGTTCGGGCAAGACTATGGGTTGGATCGACCTCACCAGGATATGGCGTGACTTTTTCAAGACTGCCCCGTTGCATATACAAGGCGCCGACACCCACAGGCGCACCGATCCACTTATGCAGATTGAAACCAGCCCAATCCACCTGCAAGTCAGGCACGCTGTAATCAAGCAAGCCCCAGGACTGGGCGCTGTCGCAAATAACATCAATGCCACGCCGCCGGGCCTCGGCCGCAATACGTGCAACAGGCACCACCAACCCATGTTGATTACTGACATGAGTCAGGAGTATGAGCTTAAGCTCCGGATTGGCGTCAAAAGCATCAAGATAACGCCGGAATATAGTTTCTTGATTCGTGCGCGGCGGTATCACCAGTGTCACGGCGGATACCTGCCGAGATGCTTGCAACCAGCCCATCACCTCTTTGAAGCTAGGATAATCAAGGTCTGCAAACAGCACCTTATCCCCCTCTTGCAAACCCTTATACTGGCGTATCAGGTTGTGTATAGCCTCTGTCGCATTACGGGTTAAAACGATCTCATCGGCGTTGACCCCCAGCGCACCGGCCACACGCTGCACTGCACCTAACATGTCCTGACCATAACCCTTACGCGCATAAAATGAATTTTGGGCGTTAACCATCTTCGTCGCTTTGACGTAGTATTCCTGCACCGGACGCGCCATCTTGCCCCAGTAGCCATGCTCAAGATTAATAATTCCCTGAGTACGATCATAGGAGGCTGCGACCTCGCGCCAGAAAGCTTCATCGCGCGCCAGCTGCGCAGCAGACACCGCGCCTTCGGACGTGCCAGGCACCGCGGTGGCGCTGGCTGCCATCAAAAGCGGACTCGACAGACTCAGCGCACTGCCCGCCGCCAGGCCGCCAACAAAACGACGGCGAGTTATCGATGTGGGATTTTTTGACATGTGTTTGCTCAATATTTAGGTTTGCTTGGCTTTGGCAATCATCTCTTCGCGTAACGTCTGCTCTGTTCCATCCAGGCGCGCCTTTAAGCCACGGTTCATTTCGTCAATAATCTTCGTCGCAAACTCATTCTTCTGAATCTTGTCCCAGTAAGCGGCAACACGAGAACCCGGCTTTATTGGATTATCGCCACCAAAGCGCGGCACGGTACCAGCACACATCCACAATGCCGGCACTAAAGAACAGTCAGCACGGGTTAGCGTATCGCCTACCGCGAACGCACCATCGCCTAGGTGTTGCTCCAACGCGCCGATTCCGCGCTTAACCTGACCCATAAGCAGATCGATAACGGCTTGAGATCGCGTTTCAGGATTCATCTGGCTCAGCGACATAAAAATATTGTTCATCAAGTAGATGTCACCTATGCGAGACAATACGCGTACATCAGCGCGATTTTTCGGGGTGGTGCCCACCATCGCTTTGCTGGGGTAAAGATCATCAAGGTACTCCGCAATGACTTCAGATTCGGGTATCAAACCTTCATCTGTCTCCAGAACCGGAATGCGGCCTATGGGAGACACCTTGGCCATCTTCCCCATCATAAACTCGACCGGCATACCAAATTCAACATCATCTTGAATGCCCATCGCATATATCTGCATACGGATTTTTGCTGAGTAAGGACTGAGGTCACCTGTATATAATTTCATCGCATGGTATTCCTGTTGGTGTAGCGTTAGAGGCCTCTTCTACTTGGCGGGTTGCCGCCAGGCGAGCACGCCGGTGATAGCCAGCAAGGCAAACACGGCGCCCGCGACAAAGGTATAACTGGCGCCAAATTGATCCCAAATCAGACCCGCCGTGACGCTCGCCAACAGCATAGCAACACCGCTGATCAAATTGAAGACACCAAAAGCTGTGCCACGCAGGTCAACAGGCGCCGTGTCAGCCACCAGTGTGGAAAGCAGGCCCTGGGTCATGCCCATATGAATGCCCCACAGCGCTACACCAACAAGCACGGTCCACCAATGCCCGTCGATAGCCAGCACCACATCGGCCGCGATCAAAACGATAAGACCGATGATTAGCATCGTTTTGCGATTCATCACATCTGATAGCTTGCCGAACGGGTATGCTGTCATGGCATATAGCAGACTCATGCAGACCATAACCATGGGCACCCAAGCCAGAGGAATTCCGGTTTGCGCTGCCCGCAGAACCAAAAATGCTTCGCTGAAGCGGGCCAACGCAAAGACGCCGCCAATGCCTACCACCCACCAATAATCACGATTCAACCGCTGAAGGTTGGCCCGCGTTATCGGGTTTATCTGCTCGGCATCCTTGGGCCGCAAGGGCTCTCGAATGCCGACAATCAGCAACCCCACCGACATAAACGCGGGCACGAGCGCGACCCAAAAGATAGCGCGAAAGTCATTGTGCCAGAGCAACATCAAGCCCACCGCCAGTAAGGGACCCAGCAACGCACCCACCTTATCAAGCGATTGCCTAAGACCATAGGCCGCACCACGCAATCCAGGCGGCGCAAGGTCAGCAATGAGCGCGTCTCGGGGCGCGCCACGAATGCCTTTACCCACACGATCCAGCAGTCTTGCAGACAACACCAGCCCCGTGGTGGTCGCGACGGCAAACAAGGGCTTGCTCACCGCGCCCAACGCATAGCCGACGACGGCAAGCCCCTTGCGGCGTCCTAGGTAGTCACTGAGCGTGCCGGAGAAAACTTTGACAATGAGCGCCGTGGATTCGGCCAGGCCTTCAATGATGCCGACCGTCAAGACACTCGCACCCAGGCTCGTCACCATAAACAAGGGTAGCAGCGCGTGAATCATCTCTGAGCTGATATCCATCAGCAGACTGACGAAGCCCAGCACCCAGATGCTCGCGGGCAGTGTGGGACGTGACAACGGCTTATCGACCATAGGCTCGCCTAGTTGAGAGAGACCTGGAAGCTGCTACCGTTGACTCGGTTCCAGTAGACGTCCAGTCGTGGATCTTCCACAGTCTCGCCACGTATCAGCGCGCCTGGGGCGACGCTGGGGTATATCTGGTCGACGAGTCGAATTTCACTGGCGGACAAACGTCGAACGATATGTCGTCTGTTGAGTAACTTGGGATGCGAGACACCCGCCGCGCCAATCATCTCACCCACGGCCACCAGAGTATTGTGATGAAAATTATGCACTAGCTCCGCCTTCTTGGCGACGTCGAGCACACGATAGCGCGCCGGATCCATCGTCGCGATACCCGTAGGACAATGGCCCGACGCACAGTCCCTGGCCTGTATACAACCCAAGGCAAACATAAACGGCCGCGCCATATTGACCCAGTCAGCGCCGAGCGCACAATGCTTCACAATATCATAAGCACTCACTATCTTGCCCGACGCTGCGACCTTGATACGGTCGCGCAAACCCGCACCAATCAACGTGTTGTCAACAAATACCAGTGCGTCCTGCAGTGGGCAACCGAGGTGGTCGGTAAATTCGACGGGGGCAGCCCCGGTGCCACCCTCAGCGCCATCAACGGTAATGAAATCAACATACTCTTGGCGTTCTGCCATGGCCTTAACGATAGCGATGAATTCCCACGGATGACCAATGCAGAGCTTGATGCCAACGGGCTTGCCGCCACTCAGGGCGCGCAGCTCTAGCGCAAAGTCGAGCAACTCGTCGGGTGTTGAGAACTCAACATGGGAAGCCGGTGAAATACAGTCTTGGCCCTCTGGGATGCCCCGCGTTGAGGCGATCTCCCGAGTGACCTTACTGCCCATCAACATGCCGCCATGGCCGGGCTTAGCACCCTGACTGAGCTTGATTTCAATCATCTTCACTTGGGGTAACCGGGCCTTTTCCGCAAACAATGCCCGGTCCATTCGACCATCTGCCGTGCGACAACCGAAGTAACCCGTTGATATCTGCCATATCAAATCACCACCACCGGCTTGATGATACCGGGATAACGAGCCTTCCCCCGTGTTATGGGCAAAGTTGCCACGTGCGGCACCCGTGTTAAGCGCCTCGATAGCGCGTGGTGATAGCGACCCGAAAGAGGTGCCCGAGATGTTCAGCAAAGACATCTCGTAGGCGTGCTCGCCCTCCCCCACGGTGGTGCAATAATCGCTCGCGTCGCTGTGAATGGGTGACATGGAGTGGTTCAACCAGGTGAAGTCCACCTCATACATATTCTCAATCGAACCCAAGGGACGCGCCGCCAGTATGGACTTTGCTCTTTGATACACCATGGAGCGTTGGTTGCGCGAATAGGGCAACTCGTCTTTGTCATCCTCCCAAAAATACTGACGAAGTTCAGGCCTCACGCTTTCAAAGAAATAGCGAAGATGACCGAGGATTGGAAAGTTCGCTCGCAGCGTCACTACCGTCTGGAAGTAGTCGTAAATACCGACGGCGGTGAGACCTGCGGTAAGTAGTAGCAAAGGGCTTAACAGCGCCTGGCTCATCACGAAAGGCACCAGCAAGATGGTCAAAATCCCCGCATACAATAGTGCCGAATAACGTCCCCACAACCAATCCATAACTTACCCCGTTAGCCACTGCGTGACAGTCAACCAACTGCCACATTGACAGCCATTAAAGACGCTCGGAGGAGCACTAGCAAGTGTGGACTTGATGCGAAAAAAATCTCTTGCCTGCTAACAGGCTACCCGTAAGAATGACCAAGGTCGGATCACAGGTATCCACTCAACTCGACCAGCCCCAACTCGGGACTTATCAAATGAATCCCAAACAACAATTCACACACCGCGTGGCACAGATCACAGACATCCCTTGCATCATCAAATTGATGCAGTTGTCGATCGCCGAAAACATGAAAGCTTTCCTCACAACCGCTGAGATCGAGGCGGCCAATTTACCGCGCTCGCGGTTACATCGAACGCAGCCGCGAGACCCAGACGGCAGGCAACGGTGCCGACAATCTGGTCATCACGATGCATAAAAGTCTGTAAACCCAAGCTACTCCCCGCGCGCATCCGCCTCAGCAATATAACGCATCAACTTCTCAGCCGCCTTCTGACCGATGGCCGCAAATTCTGCTGCTGCAGCAGGATCAGGACTGGCGGCCCCGCGCACCGATGCGGCATCCAGACGCGCATTGCCCAGCCACGCTTTCAAGTCAGGATATTGAGACCAGACAATGCCGTTGATGGTATTGGCCAGTGTCGTGCGCAAAAAGTCGATATGGTTATCAGGATGCGGGACGGGGTTACAGATTTTATTCTTTTGGGCCTCATCGACAAACGCAAGGTCGCAGTGCGCTATAAACGCCGCGCTGAAGACCTGTTGGCAAGTACGAACCGCCTGCAACGTCAATTGGTTGCCGTCGAACACGGGCTTCACCGGCCGGCGTTCAAGGCCATCAGCTGAGCAGTCAACGAATAATGTTTCCGGCGCTAAGTCCACCACCCCTTCGTCGAGCACCATTTTGCCCGCTGCCAAAGATTTTACACGGCCTTGTCTAACGATATGCTTGATACGACGCAATTGCTCCAGCTCGGGCTTGGTAACCGTGGCACAACGATACATAGACGGCGTCACCTGATCATCCAAGCGCAGCAGTGAGCCCGCTTGTTCGACGCGATTGAACAGGTCCTCGACAGAATCAGATTCCGCTGCCATGCGCAGTTGGTCGGTAAATAGCGTGATAGCATCGCCCCCCAGCTCGCCGGGTTGAATGCTGGCACGATCCAGCAACCAGGAATCTCGAGGCATCACCCAGGTGATGCGATCGGGGGCGACATCGTTCACCAGCAACCACAGACACGCATCAATACCCGTTTTACCGGCGCCGATGATCACATAACTGGCGGTTGAATTAGCGCGCTTCGCCAACTCATTCAGCGCAAAGCAGCTCACACCTGCGGCAATCTCATACTTGGGTTTTGTTACAGACGGGACCGTCACATTCATATAGGTCGCGTCAACGGTCTTGGCCGCCTCCACCGTCCAGGTTTTACCCGAGACTCGCGAGGCAATGGTGCCATCACTCAAGTACTCGCAATTAGGAAAATATTGCACACGACCGCTAGGAATAAACTGCTCACGCATGACTTGGTCAAAGTAGGCGACGACTTCTGCGCCGGATGCCAGCTCATACAGGCCTGCATTCCAACCCGCATGGTCGATGGTGTCATTGCCCAGCGGTCGTGAATTGACACCATAAAACGCCGAAGGCTGATGCAAACGCACAAACGGATAGGCATTGTTCCAATGACCACCCGGGCGGTCGTGCCGGTCAACAATGATCACGGTTTTATCGCTTTCGGTCAACAATACATCGGTGAAGGCCATACCCATGGCGCCACCACCAACGACCAGATAGTCTGCTTGCAGGTTACTCATTGCTCGACTCTTGTAGATTCTATTGTGAGGCGCTCTTTATAACAGGAATATCGGGGTCGTAGTGGAATATCGGGGTCGAATATCGCAACGCAGTGGACTTTGTGGGAAACCGGTAAGCCGGACATCTACCTATTGCACAATGCCCTACCAGCGATGTTCACGCGTATCGTGATCGGCTACGTCATCATTTTGCTGCGGCCATTCATCGACGGCCGGCAGATACACTGGCGAGCGTTACGCTGATCCCAAAACTGCCGCCCAATTTCTATGGACAACGCTCCATAGACGCAATAACGCCTCGGCAATATGCTCATAACACCTGAAGACATCAAATGAAGTGGGCAGGCGGTGGCGCTTCTGCCATGTACGACGTAGCCCACCAAAAGCGCGAGAAGCAATAGTGAAAGTATCGTGACTCACGAACGCCCGATTAGAAAAGACGTGATTTTTCGCTCCAACGTTACTGTGTCGCCACTCACAGTGCCATTGATGACAAGAATACGTATAATTTCAGCCACAGTGTCTACTATCAGCAATGACAAAAAACCAATGAAAATCCCTTTAAATCTCATCATGTTCACGCGTAAACTCTGCCGAAAGATGCATCTCATCTGCAATCTCGGCTCACACCTCATTGAAAACTTGAATAACATTGGAGCCACAACATGATCATACTTATCGCGGGTGTCGCCCTATTTTTTGGCATACACATGCTTCCCGCCTTCTCGCTCAAAACAGGCCTGGTGAATACACTTGGCGATGCGCGTTACAAGGCGGGCTTTAGCCTTGTCTCATTTGCCGGACTGGGCCTCATGATATACGGCTTTCAGCTCGCAGAATTCGTACCACTTTGGTCGCCTGCAAGCTGGGGTAGATCGCTAACGATGAGTGTCATGCCTGTCGTCATCATCTTGGTATGCGCGGCTAACGTGCCTAACAACATCAAGCGCTTTGTCCGTCACCCCATGCTGATTGGTATCACCCTCTGGGGCGCACTGCATCTAACCGCCAATGGCGACTTAGCTAGCACCATTGTCTTCGCCAGCTTTTTAATCTTCAGTATTCTCGACATTGTGCTGGTCGAAACTAGCGGGCGCTTTACGCCGCAAGCACCTGTTAGCGTTGGTTGGGATATTGGCGTGTTATTGGTCGGACTTGTGATATTTGGCTTACTGTTCCAATTTCATGGAAGCTTTACGGGTATGCCTTTGCGGTAGGTGAAAACTGAGACTGAGGCAGCCAGTCACACCTCACCTTCCTGCCATACCACGCCACGTAGGCATTCTGCTAGGGATTGCCGGGCGGATAAATGCGCACTCGATACTGTGATTTTTCGCCCATTGCGCTAAGGACTCATTGATGCATTCTGGCTCGTTGTTGCAACGAATCATTCGCGGCTAACCTCGCCACTCTATGACCTGACCCACAGCACGTGCGACGCAAACAGCGTAGAACAACGAATTTCAAAAAGAGAATACTATGATGAAAAAGATTGCCAAACTGCTCGCTGCCCTTCCAGGCATTATTTTCTTAGTTGCTGGTTTACGCTGGTTAGCTGAGCCCGCTATGGCCGCACAAATGTTTGGTATGACGCTGCTGGACGGTATTGGTCGTAGTAGTCAAATCGGCGACATGGCGGCCTATCTCATTGGTGGCAGTATTATGATTTTTGCTGGTCTCATTACGGAAAAACGCACCTGGCTTTACGCCGCCGCGATGGTTGTTGCCCTTACCGCTGTGTTTCGAGTCATTGCGTGGTTGTTACACGACGCCGCTCTGGCCACCAAAATGATCGTCCCTGAAATCATATTCGCCGCTTTAATCCTGTTTGCCGCGTCAAGATTGCCTAAGGAGAAGTAAGGGGCTGACGTTGAAACGGCCTACGGCGGTTTGACTGCTGCTGGGAGCGAGCCGCGCTTATCCAAGCGCGCGGAACACGGTGCGGCTAGCCCAACATATCGCTATAGCGGCAAATTGATAGGCCGCATCAGCGGGCGCAGCTTGCCCCCCTATTTAAGGTGAATCTAAAAAGGTCTATATCGACAAAGATGACATCGTTTATGAATTGGGTGGCAACCGAGCGCTATTTGAAGGTGACGACAACGTCATCCTCAAGCGCGGTACGGTGGGCGAAGGCCCGCAATCTGAGAGATGTTTTGTTTGGTCGTTACATTGGATCACCGAAATGCTGCCAATACGCGACTTGAACGCTTCAATGAAGCCCATGACAGGATGCCGCCACAGTACCCTTGGATAATACCAAACAGTAGTTGCCCCTAGTGGCTGAAGACAGACATACAGACCGTATTTTTCGAAGAGCAGTCAAGTATGGTTATAGCTGATGTTCAGCTTTGTTCTTGCCTAACTCAGATGGGCCTGCCTAAATTACGTTAGATTTGCAATCGCTTCAAGGATGAGTTTCGTCGCTGCTCAGTCAATTTTCTCAACAACTTTGTCGACCTTTTCATGCAGTTGCTGAATTGCCAACTCTATCTTCAAATTCACTTCAAAAGCATTCGATGACGATATCCGATCTTTTTCAGCTTGACGGTTTTGCGACATCATAATGATTGGCGCTTGAATAGAAGCCAGTGTAGAAAGCAGCAGGTTCAAAAAAATGAAAGGATATGCGTCAAACTGATATTGGCTATTGCTCAGAATCAGGGTGTTAAAACCAACCCAGACCAACAAAAAAAAGAAGAAAGAAAAAATAAAAGGCCAAGACCCAACAACGTTAGCCAGCGCATCTGCAAGCCGCTGCCAATAGGTCGATTGATCGAGGAAAACTTGATTGGTGTTTTCCGCAATAGGCTCGCCACTCGCTAACGACTCAATGACACGTTGCTCTTTCGAACTAAGATCATCGAACGATTGGCCTAAAAGCGCTCGTGCCAAGTTTGTAAGGTACTTTGTTGCCATCAGCTGTAGACTCCAAATTCAATATTTCGAATGACCAAAAGATGAATTTTATAGATACTGCATACCAATGGATAGCTGTTAATCTTACTTCGATCGGAATCACCCTTTCTATCGTTGTCGTGTACTTGTCTCTCGATAGGTTCAGCACACCTAAGCTCGCCGAAAGCGTAGATCACGGTGGGTTCAAAGAAGGTTCCGCAACAAAGGCGATTCGTATCGCTCGGCTGTTGACGGGATTTATCGGGTTGCTGGTGGTGGCGCTGACATGGGGTGTTGAGTTCGACTCTGTGTTCATTTTTGCCTCAACGACTCTAACGCTACTCGGCGTGGCTTTGTTTGCCAGTTGGTCAATATTGAGTAATGTGACAGCTTACTTTGTCATCCTCTTACATCCGTCGTTTAGACGCGGCACATTTGTCCGCGTTTTTGACACCGACAATTATATTGAAGGTTATATCTCGGAGTTATCGTTATTCAACACAAAGTTGGTGACGGAAAATAGAGAAGTGATTGTTTATCCGAACAATCTCTTACTTGGCCGCCCTGCCCTCATCAATCCTAGAGATAGATTATACGGCGTCGGCAAATTACCCAACTATAACGATATTGACCGCACACCCACATCAACCACCAACAGCCCAGCACCTTAACCGCTGTGGTAGCACACTGATTTTGCCCACATAATTGGCGGCAATATTATCACCTCGTTAAAGATAGGTAGGTATATGACTAATAATACGAGAAAAGCTTCAATCCAGAATATCGTCTGGAGGCAGAAAAACGGGTTGTCGAACAAAACCACTCAATTAGCGGGGTTGCTCAGGCTATGAATGTCGGTAAATCGAGCGAATAATCTTAGGCTGGCGCCCCATTTCAAGTGCGCTTTATGTAAAATTTACCCCGACCCGATTTATTGCACCGCGACCCTATTTATTTCGTGTCCTGCGGGAAATGCACAGAGGTGAGCAGTTCTGATTTCGACCACAATTGCTCGGCAGCATTCCGGTCCTGAGATCGCCTATCGGCTTTAACCTTGGCAGGATATCCATGCATTTCGAAAAACTTTGACGGTCCAAAATAATCGCCCGGTTGAGCATCTGGATCTATAGCCGCCCGCAGCGTTGGTAGTGCACCCATATCGGGATATTGAGCGAAGAAACCATTCAAAAACCGCATGAGACCTGAATGACGCTGAAGCTCCGAACGGGTCCATCCGGGATGAGCAGCGGTAACCCGCGGCCCACCCTCAATACCTTCAAGTTTCCTGGCAAGTTCATGAGTAAAATATAGATTCGCGATTTTGCTGTCACTGTAAGCCTGCACCGTCTTGTAGCTTCTTGACTCCCATGCCATGTCATCGAAATCAATCTTCCCAGCCTTGTGTGCGATGCTCGAGACATTCACTACGCGTGAGTCACGTGTTTTCAGCAGTAGGGGCATCAACTGAAGCGTGAGTGAAAAGTGGCCGAGATGGTTCGTTCCAAGCTGGATCTCGAAACCATCTACCGTTTTTTCATAGGGACACCACATGATACCTGCATTGTTGATGAGAATGTCTAGGCGATCATAGCGATCGGAAAAATTTTGAGAAAACTCATTGATCGACCTCAGACGGCTAAGATCCAGCTCCAGTACTTTCACATCTGCGCTTGGGAACTCCTGACGAATTGAAGCAACGGTCGCCTCTCCTTTCGCCGAATTACGTACAGCAAGAATAACCTTTGCGTTTTTACCAGCCAGCACTCTCGCAGTCTGTTCGCCAATGCCGCTTGTTGCACCAGTCACTACAACAACACGTCCAGTCTGATCGCCGATTGAATTTGTATCCCAGTTTGACCGAGCCATGTCTATCCCCACGTTGATTGTCATCGCGCCTTTTTATACACTTAATTTTAACATGAAGGCTTTGATAGGTTAACGAAAATCGTAAACAACTACAATGATATCAATAACGAGCCAACAGTAGGTTGTTGATGCGGCAATCGAGGCGTTTATGCG
>JBLHRT010000008.1:0-22618 GCA_047626255.1 Candidatus Azotimanducaceae bacterium | reverse complement strand
ACGTCAAGGGTGGTGGCGATCATACTGATGAGGGTTTCGCTTACTACCTGAATGTCGAGTATTTTGACGAAGAAGGCTGGAGAGACGCATCTGATTCCGATGCGATGAGTTTCTATGGCAGTCTGGCCTGGCGATCACAGGCCACTCAAACCGAATTCAACTATCAATATAGCAAGTCCGACTTGGCAGGCAATGGCTCGTCGCCCGTTGAGTTGCTTGCACTTGATCGTGAGGCGATCTTCACGGGACCAGACATCACGGCTAACGACATGTACATGGTACATTTTGACTTAAACCATGAGTTGTCATCGAACATAAATATGGCTGTTAACACGTTCTATCGAAAAAACGACACTGAAGCGTTTAACGGCGATGGCTCTGAGTTTAGTGTGTGTCTTCTAGGTGATTCCCCAACCTTGATAGACGGTTTAGAGAAGGATGATGTGGCAGAAATTGGTCTTGACGATGATGAGCTCTGCAACAACCAATTCGCCAACGTTAATGATTTACAGACATTTTTGAATTTGGCTGTCGCTCAAGCAGGAGAAGCCGAAGGGTTCAATCTTCAAGGCTTTGATTTAGACGACCTTACAGGTACTGGTGTTCTTTCAGATCAAGCGATCAACAATATCAGTAGTCGACGCCAGGAAAGCAAGGGTCTTGATTTTCAGGCCTCGGTGAAAGGTAAGTTCTTTGGCTATGGCAGCTATGTAGTGATCGGGGCCTCTTATTTCAACGGTGAATCTAACTTCAATGCTGTACTTGAGCTGTCAAACCTTGACCCTCTTTCAAGACTCACGCGGGGTCTTGGTACCGGCACGTTTGTTAACGAAGGAGCAACATCGATTAATACGGTAACAGAGACAAGCAGCATGTACTTTACCAACATAGTCGATTTATCCGAGACTATCGCGTTGACGCTATCTGCAAGGGGCAATCGAACTGATGTGACCTTAAGAGATCGCTCTGGCGTTCGTCCTGAGCTCAATGGTAGTCACCGATTTACCCGCCTTAATCCATCTATAGGTATGACTTGGCAGGCTACCCATGGGCTGAATGTTTACGGCGCCTACAGTGAGTCATCGAGAGCGCCAACGCCTATTGAACTCGCCTGTAACGAAGGCGTTTTCGATTTGGCCGTCAAGTTTGCCATCGAGCGTGGAGACGATCCTGGCGATGTAAACTTTGAGTGCCGCCTACCCAATGCGTTCTTGGCAGATCCGCCGTTGAGTGATGTTGTTGCTGAAAGCTTTGAGGTGGGTGCGAGAGGCACTATACATGGTTTGATCTACTCTGCCGGTTTCTTCTACACAACGAGCATAGACGATATTCTTTTTCAGACGACGGGTAGGTCAACGGGCTTGTTTGCGAATGTAGATAAGACACGACGCAAGGGTTTTGAATCCAGCCTGCGTGGTACATGGCATAGTCTAACGTGGATGACTGCTTACAGTTTCATCGATGCCACGTTTGAAGCTGACTTTAAGGCGCTTAGCCCCAATCACACATTTGCCAATGAGGCAGGCGAAATACAGATCTCGCGCGGAGACTCTATCCCTGGAATTCCGCAGAATCAGTTTAAAGTTGTTGCCAATTATATGTTTGAGGATGGGCTAGATATTGGCCTCGATCTTGTGAGTAACAGCGGCCAGTTTATACGCGGTGACGAATCTAACCAGTTGGGTGAGGTTGATGGTTATTTTGTCGTGAATCTACGGGCCCGATATCAGCTGACCGAAGACTTTGAGCTATTCGCCAGGATTGACAATGTGCTTGACCGAGAGTTTGAGACATTTGGCCTACTGGGAGAAAATCCTAGCGAGTTGGAAGTGCCCATAATAGAAAACCTTACCAAGCCAAGATTCCTGGGCGCAGCTGCGCCCAGAGCAGGGTTTATAGGTGCAAGGTATAGTTTCTAGTGACCAGAGGTCGGAGTGCATTAATTTTGTACTCCGACCCCTGGTTATTCAATCTTCAAGGCCGAACGCCATCAGGATAAAAGCATACTCCTCGCTGACTTCCTGAACACGCTGAAAGCGGCCTGATTTACCTCCGTGGCCAGCTCCCATATTGATCTTCATGACGAGCAGGTTGTCGTCAGTCTTGGTGGATCGCAGCTTGGCAGTCCATTTCGCTGGCTCCCAATAGGTTACGCGTGGATCGTTGAGGCCGCCGGTCACCATCATCGGTGGATATTCCTTAGCTTCAATTTGGTCGTAGGGGCTGTAACTGGCCAGTAAATCATAATCGTCAGCACTGTCGATGGGATTGCCCCACTCGGGCCACTCGATGGGCGTCAGCGGCAAGCTCTCATCCAGCATGGTATTGAGTACATCGACAAACGGCACATGCATCACCACTGCCCGCCACAACTGCGGTGCCTGGTTGGCGACTGCACCCATTAACTCGCCACCAGCACTGCCGCCAGAAATAGAGATATTTCCCTCGCTCACATAGCCTTGGGCACAGAGTCCCCGGGCCACATCAACAAAATCATTAAAGGTATTGGTTCGCTGGTAGAGCTTGCCGGCCTCATACCAGCCGTAACCCATTTCATCGCCACCGCGGATATGTGCGATGGCGTAGATAAAGCCACGATCTAGCAGGCTCAGCCGCGCTGCAGAAAAGGCCGGGTCGGTACCCGAGCCATAGGCACCATAGGCATACAGATGCATCGCTGCACTGCCATCCAGCGGTGTCCCTTGTTTGTAAACCAGACTGACAGGTACCTGCACGCCATCGCGGGCGGCGAGCATCAGACGTTGCGTGTGATAGACCTGTTTGTCATAGCCAGACGGAATCTCCGCCTCCTTCCTCAGGGTCAGGCTGCGCCCCATCACATCATAGTCAAAGACGCTGTGGGGTGTCACAAGGCTGGTGTACCCAAACCGATAATGGTGCGCTGAATACTCTGCGTTATGCCCACCGAAAATGGCGTAGGCTGCCTCGGGCAATGTCACATAATGCTCATCACCACCCTGCATGATCAGCAGTTGATCGAGTCCATCGATCCGATCCTCGAGCACAACAAAGTCTTGGAAAACATGCATGTCTCGCCAGTAATGACCATCGCCACCGGGCTTGATCTCGCGCCAATGGTCCTCATGAGGCGTTGCAGTCGGTGCGCACGTCACACGGAAATCTTGGTGGGTGTCGTTAACGCGAATGAAGAATTGATCTTGGCCATGATCCACCTCTGCATCACGCCCAGTGATGCGCTCAACGATTAACTGTGCCGGGGTAGTGGGCGCAGCTGCGGGTACAATACGAATATCCGCGGTCACATGATCGCCACTGCGTAGGATAAACCACTCGCGGCTGGCGCTGAGGCTGACCCCTAGGAAGAAGCTCGTGTCGGCCTCTTCATAGACGAGCAAATCGTCGCTGACGGGGGTACCCAGGCGGTGGTATTTGACTTGGAAGGGCCGCCACTCAGGACTGACTAGGGTATACATGAAGCCACTGTTAGTGGCGTCCCAGTAGGCATCGCCGCTGGTCTCGAGAATCTCATCGGTCAGTGTCTGGCCGCTCGTCAGATCGCGGATGCGCAGGATGTATCGCTCTGATCCATTGTCATCACAACTCCAGGCCATCCGGGTGCCGTCATGGCTGATAGTCAATCCGCCCAGCCGGAAGAAATCCTTGTCGCCGGCTTCTGCCACCTCATCTAACAACAGGGTCCAGTCCTCGCTACCCACAGGTCGGCGAAACCATTGGCGATATTCTGCACCGGCGGCATAGGCCCAGCGGTATTCATAGCTTCCCTCACGCCAGGGCACTGCTGCATCATCTTCCTTGATACGGCCTTTGACCTCGCCAAACAGTTTTTCCTGCAGGCCTGTCACTGGTGCCATGGCGGCCGTGTAATAAGCGTTTTCGTCGGCGAGATACTGCAGTACATCCTTATCAGTCACATTCGGATAGCCGGGATCCTTGAGCCAGTGATAAGGATCGCTAAGCGTCCGATTGTGATGATAACTGACATGCTCGCGCTGAGCGGCGATAGGTGCGTCGAGGCCGCTAGGCGGTTTGATTCGGTTCATAGTCCATCCTGCAGAACAAGTTTTGCGCTGCATTCTCGCACACCCGTTAACGTCATACTCCTCTCACACAGGTAGCCAGTGCTATTACGATAGTAGCTCCCCGGTCACGCAGTGAATAATATGCCCCGTCATCCGCGGTATTGCCCAACCCAATACCCGTTCACGTTATTCATCGAGGAAATAATCGCCAAACGTGCTTTTCCTGTGACGCTGATATGGCGGCCTATGCCCGCTGGCTTGCGGAGGGTGCTGCAAAATATCAGATATCAATTCATGGGTGGGTGTTTATGACGAATCATGTTCATTTACTCCTGACCCCTCACACAGGAAACAGCGTTTCACTTCTGGTGCAGTACATTGGCAGGTTCTACGTTAGAAATGTCAACGACAAGTACACGCGAATCGGAACTCTGTTTGAGGGCCGCTTTAAGTCATCTGTCGTGCAGAGTTCATCGTACGTAACCAACTGTTTGCAATACATCGAGCTCAACCCATTGAGGGCTGGCATAGTCAAAGACTCTGGGGACTACAAATGGTCCCGCTACAGGGCACAGCTCAACGAACCTTTATCCATGGAAACCATGGCGAAAGTTCGCCACTGTAGCAACACTGGATTGGTGTTGGAATCTGACACTTTCAGAGAGCAAGTCGCATCAATAAGGCAGTAGGTCGAGTTTACTCTGGTACTTTACTCTGACCCCATTACTTAGTTAGGCTGCTTGGTGATGTCTGCCATCGCTATTGGTAGGGCCTGAAGGGGGTGAGAATGACGGATCTAAAGCTTGGCGTACAGATGGGATACTGGGGCGCGGGTCCTAATCCTAATATGTTAACCATGGCCAAGGCCGCTGAAGGCCTGGGTTATGATGCGATTTTTACCGCTGAGGCTTGGGGCTCGGATGTATTCACGCCGCTAGCCTGGATGGGAGCGCACACCGAGCGTATTCGGCTTGGTACCGCCGTGGCGCAGTTGTCTGCGCGAACACCAACGGCGACCGCCATGGCCGCGCTGACCCTCGATCATCTGTCGAACGGGCGAGTGATTCTTGGTCTCGGCGTGTCAGGTCCGCAGGTGGTTGAAGGATGGTACGGGCAGCCGTTTTCAAAGCCCCTGTCCCGAACTCGTGAGTATGTCGACATCATCCGTCAGGTGTTGGCGCGTCAGCAGCCGGTCTCAAATGCAGAGGGTCAGCACTACCCATTGCCTTATGTCGGGGAGGGCTCCTGGGGGCTGGGTAAGACATTGAAGCCCATTACTCATCCGTTGCGTGCCGACTTGCCGATCTTCCTCGGTGCCGAGGGGCCCAAGAATGTGGCGCTGGCCGCAGAGATTGCTGATGGTTGGCTACCTCTGTATTACTCACCTTATCGGCAGGAGGTTTATGCCGATCAGTTAAAGGGTGCCAAGCCAGGTTTCGAGATCTATCAGGGCATCACGATTAACATCTGTGATGATGTTGAGACAGGCCTACAGCCCGTGAAAATGGGTCTCGCCTTGTATATTGGTGGCATGGGCGCCAAGTCACGGAATTTTCATACGGAACTCATGGGGCGTATGGGTTTTGAGGCCGAGGCCAGAAAAATTCAGGATCTGTTTCTGGCCGGTAAAAAAGATGAAGCCGTTCAGGCGGTGCCAAACCAGTTTGCGGACGAGATATCACTGGTCGGGTCGCCCGAGCGCATTCGTGATCGATTGCAGGCCTGGCGTGAGACGCCCGTCACCTCGCTGCTGATCAACGCCCGCAGTGAGGTTCAGTTGCAACAGTGCGCAGAGCTGGTGCTTGGTTCGTGAAATGGGCTAAGTAGTGGGCTCAGAAGTATTTTTCCAGGCTCGACAAGTCGTCGCTGATTTCGTAGGAAAGAATGGTGGCCAATGAATCAAGTACGACAATCGCGTTGGGGTGAATGTCACCTTTACCGATTCCACGAATACGCTGAATCATCGCGCTATTGATAACATTGAGGTTCTCATAGTATTCCTTCAAACGCTGTAGATCGAAATCCGGGGCGCTGCCATCCTCGGTCAAAAAGTACTGGCCCAGCAGGAAGATTGATGCCGAGCGCATCGTGGTTTCGTCAATGGAGGCGAAAGGCAGGTGAAAGCGTGCCATTGGCTTCAAGAATGCCATATGCGGGCAGGTGCTCGACGCCATGACCAGGCCGAAGATGCTATACATGACGCTTTGTAGGTCCGTGTCTTTGGCATAGTTTCGCTCACGCGTCTGAACCGTCGTGCTGACTTTCTCGAACGAATGATGATCTTTGAAGCGGTGCACAATCCAGCCTAGATTCGACGCTACCGGACACTTTGGCGAATCCTCGCGTTTCAAAGGGCAATGCTGGCACTGCTGGTTCTCGAGATCGGTCCAGGAGTCATCATCGATCGGGGTGACCTGCTTAAGCTCTACCGCCGACATATCGTCTGCTTTAAACGTTAATGCTATGGTTTCGGTCTCGCCATGTTCAAAATTGATCCGATACTCGATGAGTATGTTGTCTATGTCGTCCATATCGGCTTCGCCCCCTGTTTGCTGGTTGCCAACCCGATCGTTCAGCGTACGGGCATATTCCTCAGTGTAGCCGAGTAAGTGAAAAATGCCGCCTCAAAGGAAGCTCAGCATTAGATGCTGTCTGGCTTGCCGTGGTGGCGCATTGCAGGCGGTCGTAGATTTCAGCTTTCGGTAACCTAAGGGCAAGCGGTGGTGCCGGTTTGCCAAGGCGCTGGCGGACCCACCAAAGCGCAGATGACGACAATGCAATTGCCGCCGACTAATGCTAGATTGGCGGTCTTCAGAACGAAACAGAGTCGAACTAGCAACATGACATCTAGCACCTCTTCGAATAATACTTCTAAGCTTAAGCCGCGACGAGTCGATTTTTCAACCAAGCTCTATTATGGTTTTGGCGCAATCGCTAATGGCGCTAAAAGCAATGGTTTCAACTACCTACTGCTGTTCTACTACAGTCAGGTCATAGGCCTTCGAGCTGACCTAGTCTCCGTCGGGATCCTGATCGCCCTGATATTCGACGCGGTGTCAGATCCGATGGTCGGCTATATATCCGATAACTTTCATTCGCCATGGGGTAGACGCCACCCTTTTATGTACGCCGCGGGATTGCCTGTTGCCGTCGCCTATTATTTTCTCTGGTCGCCCCCCGCGTGGGACGAGGGCGCGCTGTTCCTGTATTTTGTTGGCATCGCCGTCTTGATACGTACGTTGATTACCTTCTACGAGATTCCCGCCACAGCCCTCGTTGCTGAGCTCACCGATGATTACGATGAGCGTACCGAGATGATGAGTTTTCGCTATTTCTTCGGTTGGTGGGGCGGCTTAACGATGGCTATATTGAACTACCTTGTCTTTCTGCCAGAGGACATGGGTGGCCTAGAATATGTTGAGGGCTGGCACAACTATGGCCTAGCGGCGTCCTGTATTATTTTCGTGTCTATCTATGTGTCCACCTTAGGAACCCACAAACACATCCCCAACCTGCGCAAGCCACCACCAAAGCAAGACTTCGATCTCAAGCGCACGGTTGGCGAGCTAAAGGAAACGCTGTCGAATCGCTCGTTCTTCGCCCTGTTTGTCACCGCGTTGCTCAGCGCTGTGGCCGCAGGGGTATCAACCTCTTTGAGTATTTACTTTTCTCGGCATTTTTGGGAGTTTACCAGTACTGAAATCGGCTATATGAACCTGCCGTACTTTCTCTCCGCATTTCTAGCGCTGATGATCGCGCCCAGAATTTCCCGCTGGCTTGGCAAAAAACACGGTGCAATGATCATTACCGGGTTGGCCTTCGGGCTGGCGCCTATGCCCTTTATCCTGCGTATACTCGGCTGGTTTCCGGAGAATGGCACTGATCTGTTGTTCTGGTCCCTGGTGGTATTCAACGCCATTGAGGTGACGTTGATTATCATCTCGGCCTCACTGATCGCCGCGATGATTGCCGATGTAGTAGAAGATAGCGAAATTCGAACAGGGCGGCGTTCCGAGGGAATCTTTTTTGCGGCCAACAGCTTTGCACAAAAGGCAGTCAACGGTTTGGGCGTCGTCGTCGCCGGTCAGATTCTGGCTTACATCCAGTTTCCAACCCAGGCAAAACCCGGTGAAATTCCCGAGCAAACCTTGCTCGATCTCGCTTATCTGTATGTGCCTATTTTGCTGATTTTCTACTTCTGTGCACTGGCCACCTTGAGCCTATACCAAATCAATCGTGCGGATCACACTGAAAACCTACGCCGCTTGGCTGAACCGTCAGACAGCGGGGGGTAGGCGTGCTTATGCACACGGGTCTGCTGAGGGTGCAGTACTACGAGAGAAAGGACATAATATGAGCCTCACAACACTTGTATCGGGATTGACCTTTGCGGAATCGCCGCGCTGGCACGACGGCCGGCTGTATTATTCAGACTTTTATCGGCATGTCGTCGAAGCGGTTGACTTAGACGGCCATGTTGAGCTGATCGCCGAGGTGCCTAATCAGCCCTCAGGTCTCGGCTGGCTGCCAGATGGTCGATTGCTCATCGTCTCCATGATGGATCGTAAATTGCTTCGTCGCGAGACTTCTGGTGAGCTCACCGAGCATGCTGACTTATCACAGATTGCCACTTGGCACTGCAATGATATGGTCGTGGACAAGACGGGTCGCGCTTACGTGGGAAATTTTGGCTATGACATCGAAGCTCCCAGTGCCGATCCTGTGATGGCTAAACTTGCGTGCGTTGAACCTGATGGCTCTGTGCGGGTAGTCGCTGAAGATCTACAGTTTCCCAATGGGGCAGTGATAACCCCGGACGGCAATACCATGATTATAAGCGAAACTTGGGGCCGTAAACTCACTGCATTTGATATTGCGGCGGATGGCAGTTTGTCGAATCGTCGAGTGTGGGCGTCGATTCATCCACATTTTCCCGACGGCATTTGTTTAGATGAGGCAGGTGGTGTTTGGGTCGCAGATCCGGCCCAGTCCAAAATTATACGAGTTGTGCAGGGTGGCGAAATAACTGATGAGATCGATCCAGGCACGGGCGTGTTTGCCTGCATGCTAGGCGGGGAAGACGGCAAGCGTCTGTTTGTTTGCACCGCTCGCGCCTCGGGCGGTAAAGCTGCGGAAAATCAGGATGCTAAAATTGAATGGATCGATGTAGAGCACGCTCGCGCTGGCGTACCCTAGGCGACGGCATTGATTGCCGCCGACATGGTAGCTTTAGTCACTGCAGCACGATCCTCTCCCCACGGCATAGGCATGAGTACGGGGTACTCGACGCCTGCCTTAACGTAGTCCGCGACAAACTGTGTCACTTCGTCAGCATCACCGATAAAGTCGATTGCTTGAATCATGCGCTCAGAAATTGCTGCCAATGCACCCTCACGATCGCGATTTTGATGGCAGGCTCGTAACGCATCAATCTCGTCAGCAAAGCCAGCGTGGCGAAACATATTGGCGTAGCTGTCTGCCATCGCATAGTTAAACAAGTCTTTTCTGGCGGAATTTGCCGATCGTTCAAAATCACTCACTGCTGCGTGAACATAGGCGAAGATTTTGGCATCACCACCCTTGCGAATTTGTTCCACCGAACTTGCTACGTGTGACGCTGGCAAGTAGTTGAGCAGTACGCCATCAGCAATTTCACCCGCCAATTTGAGCATCTGTGGATTGAGCGCGGCCATAACGATTTTTGGTTGTCGTTCACCGATTCGCATGCCGAGGCGGAACCGTTTAACACTCCAGAAGTCGCCCTCAAAGGTGACGCTCTCACCGTTCAGGCATTCTCGAAGCAGGGCGACGTATTCTCTCATCATCGCGATAGGGCGTTTGGTTGCGGTCTGGCCATGTTGTTGCAAGATCCCTGGCGCAGAAACCCCAATCCCTAGCCAGACATTTCTTGTTGGCGACAACGCTTGCAGCGTAGAGGCGGTCATGGCAGTCAAGCTGGGGGAGCGGGTTTGCACTGGTATGATGCCGGTGGCAAGGTCCAGTCCGGGAGCAACCGCGGCGACACTACCGAGTAATGAAAAAGCATCAGTGCCCGTTGCCTCGACGGTCCACAGGGAAGAGTAGCCGTTACTTTCGGCTGTTCTTGCGACATCCATGATGGCTGGCGCGCCTAGTACACCAAGGCTACCAAAAGTGACGCCCATCGATATTGTCATGACACTAAATCCTTTGCTGAGTTCGGCATTGTCCCAAAGTTTGTAGTTTAGCGCAAAGTTTTAGGGTCAGAAGTTTTAGGGTCAGAGTGCATTAATTTTGTACAGCTGCTGTCGCTGCGTTCAGCGAGATCAGCTGTACAAAATTAATGCACTCCGACCTCTGGTCAGCCATGATTGTGCTCGACTTCATAAGAAATAGGCCGTTTATCCCCCCGTTTCTAACGTCTATCTAGGACATAACCGCCGTGTCTGCATTACCTGCGATATTAGCATCGCAGCTTATTGATATTGGCTTGCAGAGGGTGCAGCTACCGATCTCACGCATTCGGTCATCTAGCTACGATATGTGGACACCCCATGTTATCTACACCTCATTAGAATCAGCTGATAAGAATTGGCTGTCCGGCCATAGAGCGTTAGTCAGTAATTATCCATGGGTAGAAGTTATTGCGAAAACGTGTCGCTGCATCAATACGTGACTAGATCAATAAGATGTGAGAACTGAAGAATATTTATCACTAGTCCCTGGCGGTAAGCAAGGATGCCCCTTTGATGCGCGAATCGTGGGAGCCGCAAGTGTCTGTTGGTCATATAGTCAATCAAAGTCAAATCGAACCAGGGTTGCCCGCTGAGATCGCGCGATCTTGGCTTGTATGGCAGTGTAAGATGGTGGCGGGGGTCATTCACGGCGCAATATTCGCCACCAATGTGGGGGAAGAATCCAACAAGTGGCTCGCCAGTTGGCCGCAAGATGGTGGTCAAGACCCCATGTTGCTAGCCATTGCTGAGGACGTGATCGAAGGTAACAATGCTGTTAGGCACTCCAGTGAACATTATGGGTCTGGCAATTTAGGTACCTGCGATCTGATCGGTTGCCCTTTGCTTGCGTCGAATGAGGTTGTTGGTGTCGTGGTCCTGATGATATCCCCGCGATCCGACTCGCAACAGTTCGCCATACTGCAGCTACTTCAATGGGGTAGCACGTGGATCGAAAAGCTCATTGAGCAACGACTTTCCTACCAGCAGGAATTTGGTTCCTTCACGACCAATCTTATC
Organism: Candidatus Azotimanducaceae bacterium; assembly: GCA_047626255.1. GTDB lineage: Bacteria > Pseudomonadota > Gammaproteobacteria > Pseudomonadales > Azotimanducaceae > UBA4582. The sequence goes on along the minus strand of JBLHRT010000008.1, from coordinate 11,364 downwards.
TCCACAGTCCTTGGTCAGGCCTCTTATCGTCAGGCTGCCTTAGAGATTGTTAATCTGCTCGCAGACAACTTCGATTGCGAACGCGTAAGTCTGGGGTTACACAATGGTGTGTCCATTGTTGTCATCGCCTTGTCGCACGTCGAATGTATCGATCCTCGTACCCAAATGGTCCGCCGTATTGAGGCCGCCATGGAGGAGGCTGCCGACCAGTCTTCTACGATCGTCGAGCCCTCTGACTCTAATGATGCAAGCCTGATAACCAGGGCGCACCGGGAGTTGTTAGCTCATGAGGGCTTTGGGGCAAGTTGTACCGTGCTTCTCGAGGGACGTAAGGGATTGCTCGGTGCGTTGATATTTGAACGTGATGTGGGTTCGCTCTTTGATTCAGAGTTCATTGTCAATGCGAGCTCACTAGCCAGTCTGACGGGTCGACTGCTGGAGATAAAGCAAAGAGACGAACGCAGCATATTCTCCCGCTGTAAAGAAGCTCTCAAGGATTTTTCTACGCAGGTGACCGGCCCCGCAAATTTCAGGCTTAAGATATCCTCGGCGTGTGCTGTTTTGCTGTTGCTGGTGTCCGTTGTGTTCAGCGGTGAACACAGGGTCACCGCCCCCGCGTCTATTGAGGGTGCAGTGCGTTACATGCTGGTAGCACCCCATAAGGGATTTGTTGAGCAGGCATATGCCCGGGCAGGTGATATAGTCAAAGAGGGGCAATTGATCGCCCAGCTTGATGATCGGGCACTACAGCTCGAGCTTAAAAAATGGCAGGGCGAAATAAACAAGCTGCAAAACGTCTATCAGGAGGCGCTTGCCTTAAGGAACAGGGCGAAGCTTGGTATCACTATTGCACAGCTAGATCAGGTGAAGGCGGAATTTGAGCTAGTAGAAGGACAGCTGAGTCGAACCCGGTTAACGTCACCCATTGATGGGATCGTTGTGCGGGGAGATTACAGTCAGGCGCTAGGTGCGCCTGTTGATACGGGCCAGGTTCTCTTTGAAGTAGCTCCGCTTGAGAGTTACCAGGTTGTACTTGAAGTTGATGAGTTTGATGTGGCGGGCATCGCAGCTGGCAAATCTGGACAACTCATTATTGCCGCGCTGCCGGGCTCTACGTTTGCCGTGTCAGTTCAAAAAATCATACCTGTTACGGTCTCATCTGAAGGTCGGAATTATTTCCTGGTAGAAGCGACATTGGACGAGCCAACGGCGCTGTTACGTCCTGGCATGGAGGGGGTTGCCAAAGTGACGATGGGGCAACGTAAATTAATCTGGATATGGACTCATTCGGTGGTTGACCGCCTGCGAGTCTGGTTCTGGTTTTCAGGATTTTAGTCGACATGAATGAAAATAGTCAACCGGACTGGAGCCAGATTGCTGCGCTTACTCCGCGCTTGCAGCGACATATTGTGTTGTATCCGCAAGACTACCGTGGTGATCGCTGGTACGTTCTGCACAATAAGGTCAATGACACGCCCATTCGTTTCAATGAAGAGGCCTACGCTTTTATCGGCCGATTCGATGGAAAGCTGACGGTTCAGGAGAATTCGGAGAACACACAGAAGGCGCTTGGTGAGAACGCACCTACTCCGCAGGAAATGGTGATGATACTCGCCCAGTTGTTCTCGGTTGGTGCGCTGGGTGGCGGTACTCCTCCTAGCATTAAGGACTTCTTTAGCCAACTGCTGGGTAGTCAAGCCATGGCAAAGAAGTTTAACCCGCTGGTGCTTCGATTTCCTTTGTTCGATCCTGACAATTTTTTGAATCACCTTGTCGTGTTCATAAGGCCGCTGTTTAGCCGAACCGCGCTGCGGGTCTGGATGCTTACCGTGGCCATCGCCATGTTGTTGGCTGTCGTTAATGCGTCATCACTTACAGCGGCTTTTAATCGAGATCTTCTGCAGCCTGAAAATTTGTTTAGGCTGGTGATGCTGTATGTCTTCGTCAAACTTGTACATGAGTTTTCTCATGCGTTTGCCATCAAAATATGGGGCGGTGAGGTTCATGAAATAGGCGTGTCGCTGTTGGTGCTGGTGCCTGTGCCACATGTTGATGCGACGGCTTCCTGGGCATTTAGAGATAAGCGCAAGCGAGTACTGGTGAGTGCTGCAGGCATTATGGCGGAACTGTTCGTGGCAGCATTGGCGTTTTTTGTTTGGCTTAACGTTGAACCAGGTGGGGTGAAAGACACGGTATTTAACATTGCGCTGATTGCCAGTCTGTCGACCGTGTTGTTTAACGCCAATCCCCTATTGAGATTTGATGGTTACTACATGCTTCAGGATTACATCGAGATCCCGAATCTCGCCACCCGCAGCAGCCGATACTATTTATATCTGATCCAACGTTATCTTTTTGGCATGGAGCAGGCGACATCTCCACAGACGGCGGAAGGCGAGCATCTCTGGTTTGCTTTCTATGGCCCCATAGCGCTCATCTACAGGTTGATGGTTATGGTGGCGATCGGCATCTTCCTCATACAGGAATACATGATCATCGGTATTGCTCTCGCTGCGTGGGCCATATCGGTTCAGGTGGTGATGCCGATCATCCGGGGCATCATGTTCGTGATTCATGGGCCTGCGTTAGCAGAAGCTAGAGCGAGAGCAACTGCCGTCTCTGTAGTTGTTGTGACGTTGATGGTTATGGTGTTGGGCTTCTTACCGCTGCCGCTGACGACAAGGGCTGACGGTGTGGTATGGGTGCCTGACCAGGCACGGGTTTTCGCAGAGACCGAGGGGTTTATTGAGAAGTTACTCGTCTCTTCCGGCGACCAGGTGGAGTCTGGTGATGTGCTGGTGGAAATGCGAAATCCAATCTTGCAGGCGCGGCTTGCTGTATTAGAAGCACGGCGCAATGAATTGCTAGCACGCAGATGGTCTGAACAACATAACGAACAGGTGAAAGCCCAGATCTCCGCATCAGAAATGCAAACGATTGAATATGAGTTTGAGTCACTTCGGGAGCAGGCGGAAGGTCTTGTCGTCAAAAGCCATGTGTCAGGTACTGTCGTATTGTTGGCCGAGAGCGGTTTGGACGGCATATATCTGAGTCAGGGGCAGTTGTTAGGTTACGTATCAAAAAAGGATCGTCTGATCGTACGTGCTGTTGTCAGCCAGAGCGACATTGGGTTACTTCGACGCAACGTAGATCGTGTCGAGGTGCGGCTCGCGGAAAATCGCAGTCATAGAATCGATGCTAGGATCATTCGCGAAACACCTGCTGCCAGCCTTGAGCTTCCCAGTGCGGCGCTAGGAACTATGGGTGGCGGCTATATTGCCGTCGACTCCCAAGCGCGGGATGGCGATACACGTAAAGCATTGGAGAAATATTTCCAGATAGACCTTGAGTTAAGCAAGGGCGTCACTCTCTCGGGACTGGGTGAACGTGCCTATATACAGTTTGATCATGGCTCGGAGCCAATCGCTATGCAGTGGCTTCGCAAAATTCGTCAGCTAGTTCTTAGCCAGTTGGCGATATAGGTGATTATGTGAGCTTCGCCCTATTGTTGGAGAATGTAAGCAAAAATTTCAGTGTACCGGTGCTGATGTTCGTTTGGTGTGCAATGTGGTCTGGCTATATCAGTGCTACTGATGAAGAGCCGTTACCTGTTTTCGATTGCGTTATCGAGCCGAGTGAGATCGTTGATCTCGGTTCTGCTGTTCCCGGTCTTATTGACATGATATACGCGAGACGCAGTGATTCGATTAGCAAGGGTGAGGTTGTTGCAGCGTTAGATTCAAGTGTTGCCAATGCCAATGCTATCCTTTCAAAGGCGCGCGCTGAATTGACTACATCAATAAATCTGCGTCAGGAAAGCGCCGCTTTTGGCCGTCGTACAAGTGAGAGAAACCATGCCTTGTACCAGAAGAAGGCCATATCGATTCAGGAAATCGACAAGCTCGATACAGAGAATCGCATTGCGCAATTGCAGGTGCGCCAAGAAAAAGATAACAAGAAAATCGCTGCCCTGACCTACGATCGTGCCAGGGCTGTTCTTGACAGACACTCAATCCGCTCGCCTATCGCGGGTGTCGTAATGGAGCGTTTTAAGTCAGTGGGTGAATACATCGAGGACGATCCTGTCATGCGCATTGCGCAGATAGACCCGCTGCATGTAGAGATCATCTTGCCGGTGAAGTACATCGGTCGACTGGTACCCGGTAGGCATGCTGAGATCACCCCGAACGTGCCTGGCTATCTTCCCCGAGTGGCCACCGTCAGCCGGGTCGATAAGGTTGCCGATGCGGCCAGTGGCACCTTTGGTGCGCGCCTAATTTTGCCCAATCCAGATCATTCGGTCGCTGGTGGATTACGCTGCAGCCTATCATTTTTGCCGATAGAGCAATCGACACCGAAACTGTCTCGTCAAGCGCATCTGAATTCGGAAATGCAAGCTAAGGTGCGCCGCGAGACGGTAGAGGTCCAACAGCGGCCGGTGCAGCAAGCAGTCGAGTCGATGATAGAGATGACTGGCGCCAGGCAGTGTTACCGAATTGGTCCCCTTGCCAACAAAGAGTTAGTTGGCAGTCTATCAGAGTCAATTTCAGCGCTAGATCGCGCCAACGAGCGACGACCTGATGTAGAGTACAAAGAGAATACCGGATATCGGGTTACCATTAGCTTTGAGCAGGATCTAGGTGCCCGGATAGACGCAGAGCAGTATCTCACGGACATAGGTGTGAAGGACTTTTATCTGATTGGTTCAGCAGAAGATGAAGTCCGATTCTCGGTAGGTTTTTTTGGCAACGAACTTAATGCCCTGGCCCAGCAACAACGACTGCTTGAATTGGGTGTTGATTCGCAACTATCAGTGGTTCAGCGGGAATCTTCTTGGATCAACCTATCATTCAACAGCGGTCAGGCGTTTCGGGGCCAGCTAAAATCTTTGATCGAAAAGTCTGCACCCGCCGCAAGTTTGGTATTGGCTGAGTGCAGTCAGCAGCAGAATTAAACGTATTCTGACGTAGGTCTTTTGATGTAAGTAATCTAATGCAGGTAAACGCTAGGGTGAGGACATCGCTACCAAAAACAGCACTAAAAAACGTGTAGTACCACGTATCGAAGCACTAGAGCCTCGCCTTCTATATTCGGCGGACTTTCTTGGTGTGTTCGTTGATAACGACGATCTTGGTCTTAGAGATAGTCTTGCAGAAGGATTAGCTGATGCAAATTTGGACGAACTGCTCACTGGCCTTACCGATAACACTTTGCCAGGCGATGACAGGGATGATTTGACCGAATCTGAGGCAACGAATTCACACAGGGTTGAGCTGGTGATAATCGACAGTAATGTCGCAGGCGTACAGCAACTCATCGATGATTTGGCCGCCGACTCGAACAAAACGATTCTCGTGCACGTGCTTGACGCCAATACTGATGGGGTTGCGCAGATCAGCGAAATGTTGTCTCTGCATTCAAACCTGGATGCCGTTCATCTCATTTCTCACGGCTCCACCACAGGCATGCAGATCGGCAGCACCCTGTTAGATATCGATAACCTCGGTAGTTACCAGCAAGCAATAGCAGGCTGGGCAGACTCATTTGCAAATGACGCCGACTTACTAATCTACGGCTGCAATCTTGCTGGTTCAACACAAGGCCAGGACCTGTTAAGTAACCTTTCTTCATTAACAGGCACAGATGTTGCGGCCAGTACGGATCTAACCGGTCAGGCAACACTCGGTGGGGATTGGGACCTAGAATACAATTCTGGCGAAATTGAAACAGCCGTGGTATTCAGTGGGAACCTGCAGCAAAACTGGGAGAGTACCTTACCAATTTCCAGCAGGGAAACCGAAGACACAGATGGAGATGGTCAGATCGATCGTATCAAGATCACGGCGGATGCGGCGCTTAATGATGATTTTACCGATCTAACCGTGACTGTTGCGGGCTACGTACTTGATGCAACGATGCCCTTTATTACGGGACTCGACAATGATGCAGTGTTGTATGTAAACCTTGTCGAGAGTGGTGCCGCCGATACGGGTGCGACCCCCACAGTCACGATCGTCACGAATACACAACTTTCAGCAGGCGGCTTCGCGATTGCCCCTGACGGCGGCATTGATGCGGCAGACAAGGCTGCGGCTGTGATCACGAGCCCTGTTGAAACAGTTGATCTGGATGGTGACGGTTTTATTGATGCAGTGCATATCACATTTTCCGAGGCCATCCTCGACACCAGTATTATTGCCAATGATTTTGATGTAACCGGGGTGATCAGCGAGGCGTTCAGTTCGACCACCAATGGCGATACAGCGAATGACAATGACATCTACATTACTTTTACCGATGGCGTGCTCGATACCGGCGCCACACCAGATGTCACCTATGCCGCAGATGGCGGTACGGACGTGCAGGACTTGGCAGGAAATCTGGCTCGGGACAAGGTTGGCTGGTGGGATGCTGATTGGCAGAATCGAACAGAGATTACTTTCGACAATAGCAACAGCAGCGAAAACCTTGATAATTTTCCGGTCCTGATCGCGCTCACCTCGGCCGAAGTCGATTACGCGAAAATCCAAGATCAGGGGCAGGACCTTCGTTTCTATGATGAAGACACGGCTCAGTTACTGAACTACGAGATCGGGTTGTGGAATGAGGGTGGCACGTCATACGTCTGGGTCAGCGTGCCACGGATCGATGCTAGCGTCGCCACCGATTCCATCATGATGTACTACAACAACACGGCGGCTGTGGATGCACAGAATGTGGCTGGTGTCTGGGGTGCGGACTATGACGCTGTCTGGCACCTTAATGAAATTGTGGACGACGGCGTTACCACTGGCATACATGTCGACTCAACCGGTGGTCACAACGGAACTCAGCACTATGGTGATGATGCGACTGGCAGGATAGGCCTGGGCCAGCAGTTTGATGGGAACAACGATTACATAACCATCGCAGATGATGACGTCTTCACTTACAGCGATGGCGCAACAGACAACCCCTTCTCAGTGTCTGCATGGGTCTCGGTCGACACGGCCACACATAACATGGTCGTTGCAAAGTACGGTGCAACCAGTACTAATGCTGAATGGGGCCTGGAGATTGATAGCGCTGGAAAGCTCAGTTTCTATGCCTATGACATAGATGGAGACTATATTCATCTTGAGACCGTTGATGTATTTCCGACGGGAGCCCTTCATCATGTTGCAGCCACTTATGAGGGTACTGGCTCTAGCGCCGGTATAAAGCTATTCATCGATGGCGTGGAGCAACTAGCCATTGATAACTCGTCAGGCACCTACAACGTAATGTCTAACACTTCGGTACCTGTTCTGATTGGAGCATATGGTGCCGCTGAGAACGCCTGGGATTTGGATGGGGTGATTGACGAGGTTCGAATTTCTAGCACCAATCGTTCCGCGGATTGGGTTCAGGCATCGTATTTGTCACAGAACGGCACATTCGTCTTCAATGCTTTTGGCGCTGAGCAGGGGTTAACTGCTGATAAGGTCGCCGCTGTGATCACGAGCCCTGTTGAAACAGTTGACCTAGATGGTGACGGTTTTATTGATGCGGTGCATATCACCTTTTCCGAGGCCATCCTTGATACCAGTATAATTGCCAATGACTTTGATGTAGTCGGGGTGATCGGCGAGGCGTTTAGTTCGACCACTCGTGGCGATACGGCTAATGACAATGACATCTACATTACCTTTACCGATGGCGTGCTCGATACCGGCGCCACACCAGATGTTACCTATGCCGCAGATGGCGGCACGGACGTGCAGGACTTGGCTGGAAACCTGGCGCAGGACAAGGTTGGCTGGTGGGATACGGATTGGCTAAATCGAACAAAAATCACCTTCGATAACACGAGCAGTGGAGAAGACCTCACCGACTTCCCGATTCTCGTCAAGCTTACCGCAGCTGACATTGATTTCACCAAAATCCAAGCTGGCGGCACAGATCTACGCTTCCTTGATAGTGATGGCACGCCATTGAGCTACGAGATCGAGCTCTGGAATGACATGACCGAAACAGCCGTCGTCTGGGTCAAGGTGCCACAGGTCAATCAGTCGGTCGCCACCGATTACATTTATCTGTATTACAACAATACACTCGCTGTGGGTGGACAGAACCCGACCGATGTTTGGCCGGCGGCGACCGGCGTGTGGCATCTGGGTGAAGACCTGTCTATACCTCCGGTATCGGGGAATATTCTGGATTCAGACGCGACGCCAAATAATGGTACTTCATTTCCAGCGATGACGGCCGCTGATTCAGTGAGTGGGCAGATAGGAAGTGCACTCGATTTTGATGGCGCGAGTGGTGACTACATCGGTTTCTCCTCTACGGAATTCGGTGTTGGTGCTACGAATCAGAACTTCACCATATCGGTCTGGATCAAGCCGGATGGAGGGATCACTGGCATCAATACGATCTTGGCGAATAGCGTTCAAGGCGCCTTTAGCGATGGTTTTCGATTATTCATCAATACCGCCGACGAGATCCGCTTTGAAACGGGTGATGGATTGACCGACTCGAGTAGCGCTGTTTCTCGCGCTTCGGTCATTGTTGCCGATCAATGGAACCAGATCACGGTTGTTGTGGATCGGGACGTCGCTGGCAGTACGGCGACGATCTTCTTGAATGGCGTCAATGTCACTATTAATGACACCATTGAGAATGACTTCAACGTTACGAGCGACTGGCAATTGGGTCAGATGGAGAGTGGGGACTCGAGATTCAATGGGGTCATTGACGAGTTGCAGATCACCAGTGGCCTGCGCTCAGCGGATTGGGTAAAAGCCTCCTACTTGTCGCAATCCGGTGCCTTTAACCTTTTAGGGGTTGAGGAATCGCTAACAATGGACAAGGCTGCGCCGGTTCTTCTCGCAGCGGTGGCGTTTCCGAACCAATCAGGTTTGCAGTTGAACTTTTCTGAAGCTATCTACACGACAACGGGCGGCGCGGGTGCGCTTCAAATTGGTGATTTTACTTATGGCAATGTGGCTGCCGGCGGCGCAACGGGAATCGTCGGAGTCGCCGAGGCTAATGGCAGTGATGGTGCGGTAACCTTGCAGACAAATTCGGCAATCACGTCCTTAGACTTCGATACTGACACTATCGCTGTCGTTGCCGGCCAGGTCTTTGATGCGGTGGACAATGCGGCAAATGTTGATGTTATGACGATAGTCAATCGTGCTCCGATGGTAGACCTGCATACGAGTGGTGGTATTGACTACGCATTTACCTTTACAGAAGGCGATGCCGCCACAAACATCGTAGGTACCACGAGTATCACCGACGTTGACGACACCAATTTGGTGAGCGTGATCTTGGATGTCGGGGGTGTTGTTGACGGCGCCGCTGAAACGTTAACCATAGGCAATCTGACCTTCGCCCTCAATGCGGCTGACTTTACTGACAACACGGTCGTTGTTGGCACAGGCACCTATAGTGTCGACTGGGTTCAGCTTACCGGCATCGCTACCGTTACCTTGGCGAGTGGCGATGAGATGACGATTGCTCAGGCAGATGCCGTACTGCAGGCAAGTCTGTATCGGCACACCGATACCAACAACCCGACCGCAGGTACTCGTACCTTTGCAGTCACGGTGAATGATGGTTTCTACGACAGCGGTGTGGCGACCACGACGATTACCGTGGCGCCAGTCAATGACACGCCTGTAGTGGATCTTCATACCACCGGTGGTACTAATTACGCCTTTACCTTTACCGAGGGTGACGGTGCCACCACCATCGTTGGTACTAGTAGTATTGTCGACGTTGATGACACCAGGCTGGTGGAGATGACGTTGACTATTGGCGGTGTTGTTGATGGCGCTGCTGAAGAGCTTGCCATCGGCAGTCTGACGTTCTCCCTTAACACGGCTGACTTTACTGATAACACGGTTGTCGTTGGCACTGACACCTATATTGTTGACTGGGTTCAGCTTACCGGCATTGCCACCGTTACCTTACCGGGCGGTAGTGAGATGATGATCTCTCAGGTCGGAGCCGTACTGCAGGCTAGCCAATATCAGCACACCGATACTAACAACCCTACGGGCGGTAACCGCACCATTGCGATCACCGTCAACGATGGTGATATTGACAGTGGCGTTGCCACGACCACGATCACGGTTGTACCCACCAACGATGCGCCTACTGTGGACCTAAATAGCAGCGTCGGTACTGATTACGCTTTTACCTTGACTGAGGGTGATGCCGCCACCACTATCGTTGGTATCACCAGTATTACTGACGTTGATGATAGTGATCTGGTGAATGTGAAGTTGGCTATGGGTGGCATTGTTGATGGCGCTGCGGAAACGTTAACCATCGGCAACCTGATCTTCGCCCTTAATAGGGCTGACTTTGCTAACAACTCGGTCAGCGTTGGCGGTGATACCTATACCGTTGACTGGGTTCAGGGTACGGGCATCGCCACCATTAGCTTGTTCGGTAGCGGCGAGATGAACATAGCCCAGGCCGATGCCTTATTGCAGGCTACGCAATATCAGCATGCCGATACCAGCAACCCAACAGCCGGCAGCCGCACCATAGGGATCACTGTCAACGATGGTGACATCGACAGTGACATTGCCACTACAACGATCACTGTAGCCCCCGTCAACGACACTCCCGTGGTCGATCTTCATACCAGTGGGGGCATCGATTACGCGTTTGCCTTTACCGAAGGTGATTCTGCGACGAGTATCGTCGGTACTACGAGTGTCACTGACGTTGACGACATTACCCTGGTGAATGTGACCTTGGGTGTCGTTGGTGTTGTTGACGGTGCCGCTGAAGCGCTCACCATCGGTAATCTGACGTTTGCCCTCAACGTGGCTGACTTTACGAACAGCTTGGTCGCCGTTGGCGTTGATACCTATATCGTTGACTGGGTTCAGGGCACCGGGATCGCCACCGTTACCTTAGTGGGCGGCGCTGAGATGACGACTGCTCAGGCCGATGCTGTACTTCAGTCGACCCAGTATCAGCATACCGATACCAACAACCCAACTGCCGGCAGCCGCACCATATCGATGACCGTCAATGATGGTGATATCGACAGTGGCGTTGCCACGACTACCATTACCGTGGTGCCAACCAATGACGCTCCCGTGGTCGATCTTCATACCAGTGGGGGCATCGAATATTCGTTGACCTTTACCGAAGGTGATGCCGCGACGGGTATCGTCGGTATCACGAGTATCGCTGACGTTGACGACATTACCCTGGTGAATGTGACCTTGGGCGTCGGTGGTGTTGTTGACGGTGCTGCAGAAGAACTCACCATTGGTACGCTAACGTTTGCATTGGATGTAGCCGACTTCAGTATGGCCAGTACCATTGGTGGGCTGGCGCATACGGTTAGCTGGGTGCAGCTTACTGGTGTTGCTA
>JBLHRT010000007.1:0-22624 GCA_047626255.1 Candidatus Azotimanducaceae bacterium | reverse complement strand
AGTAGAGGTTAGTAGAAATGAGTAGATGCAGATACATCGTAATTGGTGTTCGCATTTTGCCACCGCCGCCGCACATTAGCGAGGGGTCGGCCAAGTCTTGGCGTGGGTTCCACAGATAATATTACAGATTACATGTACAAGATATATTGTTGTTTTATATGCTTATATAATGTGAGTAATTGACGCTAGTCGAGGTGGTGCACACAGGCTAAGATGCGCATTATATATGCCAAGAGATGAACCCAGTTGATAGATCTACGTAGTGATACCGTCACCCAACCCACTGCAGCGATGCGCGACGCCATGTTTTTGGCCACTACAGGCGACGACGTTTACGGTGAAGACCCGACCGTCAACGCTCTGGAGCAGCTCGCGATGGAGATGTCGGGCAAGGCCGCCGCCCTGTACGTTAGCAGTGGCACTCAGGGTAACTTGCTGGCACTGCTCAGCCATTGTCAGCGCGGCGACGAGTACATGGCCGGCCAGCAGGCCCATATCTACAAGTATGAAGCCGGCGGCGGCGCGGTGCTAGGTGGTATTCAGCCCCAACCTCTGCCGTTTAACGCGCGCGGCGAGCTCGACCTTGATGAGGTTGTCGACAACATTAAACCCGATGACATGCACTTCGCCAGAACCCGGCTGGTCTGCTTAGAAGACACCCACTCCGGCAAGGTCCTAAGCCTCGACTACCTGCAGCGTTATGCCGGGTTGATGTCTGACCATGGCCAGTTACGGCATCTGGATGGTGCTAGAGTCTTTAATGCAGCCGTCGCCCTAGGGGTCGATATAGAACAGATATGCCGCTATTTTGACTCCGCCTCGATCTGCCTGTCAAAAAGCCTGGGATGCCCTGTAGGCTCACTGTTGGTGGGGGATGAAGCCTTTGTTCGACGCGCACGACGCTGGCGCAAGATGCTGGGTGGTGGTATGCGCCAGGCCGGTATTATCGCGGCCAGCGGTATCTATGCGCTACAGCATCATGTGCAACGACTACAGCAAGATCATGACCATGCGGCCCTGCTCGGCAATGCCATCGACGCCATGTCTCAAGTTCATCTTGCCGATCCCGTACAGACCAATATGGTGATGCTAGACGTCCACCGCACTGACATGCCCAGCCTGATGCCTTACCTGAGCAAGCGGGGAATTCTGCTCACGGGACCGCGCCTAGTGCTGCACCTCGACGTCAGTCGCCACGATGTTGAGCACATCACCAATGCCCTGAGCACATTTGACGCGGGAGGCTAACCCAGCAATAGGCCGGCAATGGCGCCTGTCATGCAGGTCGCCAGGGTGCCCGAGATTAATGATCGAGGCGCCAGAGACAGAATTTCAGTGCGCCGCTCGGGACAGATAGCACTCAATCCACCGATCATGATGCCTAAACTGCCTAGGTTGGCGAAGCCACACAAGGCATAGGTCATGATCAGAGTCGACTTTGCCGACAACACACCAGGCGCCAGCTCCGCCAGGGCCATGAATCCAAGCAGCTCATTCAACACCGTCTTCGTACCCATTAACGAACCCGCCACCAGACTCTGCTCCCAAGGTATGCCCATTAGCCACACCAAGGGCGCAAATACCCAGCCCAGCATGCGCTCCATGGTCAATACAGCGCCACTGACACTGGGCAGTATTGACAAGAAACTGTTCGCCAGCGCAACCAAAGCAATCAATACCATCAGCATGGCGCCGACATTGATCATCATACGCATGCCATCGCTGGTGCCACGCGTAATCGCGTCCAGTAGGCCGTCATAGCCCGACAACTCCAGCGGGGCATCGTCACTCTGAGTGCCATCTCCCGGTATCATGATCCGGGCCAGCATAATGGCCGCCGGAGCACTGATGACCGAGGCCGTCAATATATGTCCTAGGGCGTCTGGAATAACGCCCTGCAGAATAAAGGCATAGAAAACCATGACGGAACCGGCGACGGTGGCCATCCCACAACTCATCACAATAAACATCTCACTGCGCGTTAATTTGCCTAAATAGGGACGCACCAGTAATGGCGCCTCAACCATGCCCAGAAACACACTGCCTGCGGCGCTAACCCCTACTGCACCACCGATGTTCATTGAACGGCGCAGAATAAAAGAAAACCCGCGCACGATGACCGGCAATACCCTGAAATGCCATAGTATGGCCGACACGACTGTCAGGAACATAATGAGCGGTAGAATCCGAAAGGCTAGGATATAGGTCGAGCCCTCGTCTTCTATGGCGTAGGGATAGGGAATATTGCCGGGACTGCCGCCCAGGTAGCCAAAAACCAACTGGGTGCCCGCGTCGGTGGCATTGGCTAGGGCGCCAACACCTTGGTTTAAAACACCCAGGACATCCTTCACCACGGGTACTTTGAACATGATGAGCGCAAGCGCAAACTGCAAGCACAGACCCATCGTCAACTGCCGCCAGTCGGGTAACCGCTTGGCGTCACCAAGCAACCACGCCAAGCCAATAAACACGCCTAGCCCAAAGGCAGCCTGAAACAATAGGGTATAGTCAGCCATCAAGGTTATAATCCAACACTGGGAAGTAAGGGGATAGCAAACTGATTCCAACTTGGCCAACCAGACGCTTCTCAAGCAAGGGTTAGTTATCAAGTGATCGCGCATTGCCGCAGTAGCAAATATTTTCACGAATAAGACCGCAATTGCAAACAGCTTTGCACCCAGGAGCAAATAATTCATGTCGACAGTAATGGTATGCGGCAGCGTCGCACTGGATATGATCGGCCAATATCCCGGCTGTTTCGAAGAATATCAGGCGAAACACCCGGTCATGGCACTCAATATTTCTTTGCAACTGACTGAACTACGCACCAGTTTTGGCGGCTGTGGCATGAATATCGCTTATGGCCTGCACCAATTGGGCATCACCGCCCTACCCGTCTCTGTTGTTGGCCGCAATTTCAATGACCATTACGGGCCGCACCTACAGAGTATCGGCGTCGACACCCAGCATATCACTGTCGACCCAGATTATGCACAGTGCGCCACGGGCGTGATGATCTCTGATGAAAACGGCAATCAGATCACGGTTTTCCATGCCGGTGCAGGCTTGTCATCACGGCGACCCTTACCCCATACCATGGCAGGCATTGACCAGGTAGAGCTGGCGGTGCTGGCACCAGAGAATCCCGCCATTATGCGTCGTCAGGCTGAAGACTTTGCGTCTCTGGGTATCCCCATTCTGTTTGACCCCGGTCAGTGCCTGCACGAATTTGATGCCGCTGACCTGCAACGATTGATTAGCCTGTCGCGCTATGTCGTTGTTAACGCCCATGAGTGGGACATGCTGCAACGGATCTCTGGCATGACGACCACCGAATTGCTTGGGCCGCAGCGGCAGATCGTGGTGACTCGGGGCGACCAGGGAATCGATCTGTACACCCACGGCGAGCAGGCCCGGCATATAGACGCGATTGCCTGTACCGCACCCGTTGACCCGACAGGCTGTGGTGATGCGTTTCGGGCCGGTTTTGTGTTTGGGTTACTGCGTGGCGCTGGCCTCGAGTCGTCGGCCCGCATGGGCGCCTTGACGGCGATTTATAATCTTGAGCATGAAGAAACCCAGTGTTACGCGTTCACCCCTATGTCTTTTGCCGAGCGCTACTTGGCGGTATTTGGTCCCGATTTAGCACAGCAAGCAGCACTCGCCTGATCTCGTACCTAGTCAGACCTACTCGGTCGCCACAGGCTGCGCAGCCAACCAGCCAGACTATTACCTTGCAGTAAACCGCGACTGTAGTCATCCGCGAAGCTGGCATAGCTCGCCTCTGCCGTGAACAACTGCTGCCGCATTGTGCGGTGCTCCATATCCAACGACCGAATCACCCGTGCCGGATTGCCCGCGACAATGACGTTGTCTGGCACGTCGTGAGTGACCACGGCCTGGGCACCAACAATGCTGTTATGACCAATGGTCACGCCCTTGACGACAAAGGCGCCATCGCCGATCCAGACGTTGTCCTTGAGCACAATCGCGGCACTGTTACCAGGCGCATAGATACGATGCTGCAGGTCGTGCCAGTCAGCATCCCCCAGATAACAGTTCATGGCCAGCATGCAGCTATGACCGATGTCGATTGATGTTGCCGAGGTCAGCCGAGCGCCGGGGTTGATCAGACAATAGTCGCCAATAGTGATGCGGCCCAGGCCCTCGAATACGGCCAGGCGCACGGGCTTGTCTGGTAGCGCCATGATGTGCACATGATCACCAAGATGGATATTGGGTCCGGAGATCTGCAGATGGCGAGGATTCATGACAGATAAACCAACCCCCGAGTGTTCAAACTGCGGCCGACAGATTCTGTCGACATAGAACTGGTTCAACGTATCTAGGCCGTGTTTCAACCAATACGGGCGATGATCTTTACGCACAACAGCAATCCTTTGTCCGGTCTACCTGATGGGTCATAGTGTGGATAATGACAACGCCGAAAACAAGGATGGATCAAGCCTTCATTCTGTGACAGCATTAGCCCCTTCGAAAATGGCAGGCGGCGATTCGACCCATATGCAGGGCGGCAAAATCATCTTTCTCAATGGTACCTCCAGTGCCGGCAAAACAACGCTTGCCCACGCGCTGCAGTCAGCGTTGCCAGAATTTTACCAGCACATGGCCCTCGACCAGTTCCGCGACGGCATGCCGGACAAATATCGAGGCCTCAATTCGCCCATTGGCACCACCGGTGCCGAAGGCTTGAATGTCGTGCCGGTTATCAATAGCCCGGTATGTCACACCGCCGTGCAGTTTGGTGCGACGGGCAAGCAGATGCTCAGCGGCATGCGGCGCGGTATAGCAGCGATGGCCAGAGCCGGGATTAACGTCATCATTGACGACATTATTCTGGAAGCCGAGTTTCTTGATGACTACTTGGAAACCTTCCAAGGCCTGTACGTCCTGTTCGTCGGCGTCAAGTGCCCGAAGGAAGTCATACAGCGTCGGGAAAATGCCCGCCCTGGGCGCTTCCCGGGGACGGCTATTGGCCACCTAAACGTCTGTCATGCTCACGGCAGCTATGATGTCGAGGTCGATACAGCCAGCGACCCACCCACCGTCTGCGCTCAGAAAGTCATTGAATTCATGCACAACAGCACACCCAGTGCATTTACCACACTGAATCAATCAGCTAATAAAGTGAACCCTCTATGAGCACAAGTGATACGCCTAACGGCACCGACCAGCCGAGTGACTTTCTCGGTCATCCGCGCGGCCTATATGTCCTGTTCTTTACCGAGATGTGGGAACGCTTCAGTTACTACGGCATGCGCGCACTGCTGATGCTGTACCTGACCAAGCATTTCCTGTTCGGAGATCGTGAGGCTGGCCTGATTTATGGCAGCTATGGATCGCTAGTCTATGCCATGCCGGTGCTGGGCGGCCTGATCGCTGACCGCTATCTGGGCTATCGTAAAGCGGTGGCCTTCGGCGCGGTACTGCTGGTCTGTGGCCACTTCGGTATGGCATTTGAGGGGCAGGCCGCCGTCGAAAAAATGGTCGACGGGCGCATGGTCATACAGCGCGACCCCTTCTACGAGCAAATATTCTACTTATCCCTTGCCGCGATCATCATCGGCGTGGGCTTTCTGAAAGCTAATATCTCAACGATTGTCGGCCAGCTCTACGGCACCAAGGATCCACGCCGGGATGCAGGCTTTACGATCTTTTACATGGGTATTAACTTGGGTGCGTTTACCTCGACCCTGGCCTGCGCTTATCTGGGTGAAACCTATGGCTGGTCCTACGGTTTTGGCCTGGCGGGCATCGGCATGTTGTTTGGTCTTCTGGTGTTTCAAATATATCGACGACATCTGCTGGGCTACGGCGAGCCGCCTGCCCCCGAATGGCTGGCTGCACCGATCCTGCCTGGCCTGAGCCGAGAGCACTTGATCTACCTGTTGGGCGTGGTCTCCATCTTCGCTATCTGGCAGGTGATACAGCAAACCGCAGAACTAGGGCTGATGTTGCTGGGCGTTGGCGCGGTGGTGCTGGCCTGGGGTATTTGGTTTGCGTTGGCGAAATGCAATCGAGTCGATCGCGATCGTATGCTGGTAATGCTGTTCCTGATTGCCGTCTCGGTGATGTTCTGGGCGCTGTTCGAGCAGGCGGGCTCATCCTTAACCCTGTTTACAGATCGTAATGTGGCTATGGGCGACTATTTCACCGCCGGCATGTTTCAGGCTCTCAACCCTATGTACATTATTTTGCTCGCGCCGGTATTTGCTTGGATCTGGGTGAAGCTCGCGGCTCGTGGCCTAGAACCTACGACGCCGGCCAAATTTGGTCTGGGTATTTTGCAAGTAGGTTTAGGTTTTGGCGTATTGGTCTTTGGCGCCTCCCTCGCGGGTCCTGATGGTAAGGTGAGTATCATTTGGCTAGCGCTGATGTATTTGCTGCACACCACGGGCGAGTTATGCTTGTCCCCCGTGGGGCTGTCGATGATTACCAAGCTGTCAGTGAAGCGCATCGCCGCGATGATGATGGGCGTATGGTTCCTGTCGAGTTCATTCGCGCACTACGCGGCAGGTATGATCGCCGGCGCCATGGCGATCAGTGACTCAGATGCAGGCAGCGTAGACCCGCTGTCCTCCTTGCTGGTTTATATCAGCGTCTTTGAAAAACTGGCGCTGGTAGCCATTGTCCTAGCCATTGTGGTGTTGGCCATGTCGCCCATGCTGCACAGACGGATGCACGGCGTACGCTAAGCGCTGGTCGTTAAGCGGTGATCGTTAGGCAATGCTCGCCACACCCCGGTAACTATAGGTCGCAAATTTAGGGCCGGGGATGTAGCCTTCTTGCATATCATCCAAGTCAAAGCCGTTAGTGACCATCGCCCTATCAGGCCGCCGATCAAGATGACAGCCGCCGGCTAGGGTCTTCCACGTGGGGTTGATGCGGCGTTGCCAGTTCGCAATATGTGGCTCAGGAGACGCGCCATGTTCGGCGAAAATCAACTTGCCCCCGGGCTTGAGCAAACGTCTCACCTCGCGCAGGGCGGCATCTGGGTCGGGTATCGTGCACAAGGTCCAGGTAATCACAGCCGAATCAAAGCTGTTGTCAGGCAACGGGATGTCCTCGGCACCTACGGCTAAAAATTCAACATCAAGCGGTGCTCCTGTGGCTATCTCACGAGCATAGGCCAGCAGCTCTAGTGAGGGGTCGACCCCGGTCACTTGCACACCCGGCGTATAGAACGGCAGGTTAAGTCCGGAACCCATGCCGACCTCCAACACCTTGCCCGTCGCCAGCGGCACCAGCTGGTGGCGTAAACGGGTCATCTCTGGCGCTTTCATCACCACATTGAGTAATTTGGGTAATAAATACTTGTCGTAAAAACCCACGTAATGACTCCTGTCTCTGTCGCTGTTTTTCATATGCTGTATGGCACGATAGCTCGGCACTATAACCCGTTTGCATAGACAGGTATCTATGGCAAGGTAATGCATCCAGCACGATGATGCCGCAATACTATATCGAGTGCTTCGCATTTTTGAGGCGTTCTCGTTGGACGCTGCCACCAGAGCATGCTGACATAAGCTGCGTTACATAAGTAGGTCCATATGAGCGAACTACCTCCCCCAGAGACATCCTCGGCGAACCCCATAACAACGGACTGGCAGACGCAAATTAACGCCTTAGCCGCGCTGCTGCAAGCATCAACCCGAACGGTCGTGTTCAGCGGCGCGGGGATCAGCACCGAGTCGGGTATTCCTGACTTTCGGGGCCCCCAGGGGGTTTGGAAGACGATGACGCCTATCGACTTCTCCGATTTCGTCAACTTCGAAGACGTTCGCCGTGAATCCTGGCGACGCAAATTTGCAGGTAATGACATGGCTGTTGCCCAGCCCAATACCGGACACCACGCCGTGACGGCCTTGGTCAAACGAGGCATTGTCACCTCCGTCATCACCCAGAATGTCGACGGCCTGCACCAAAAATCTAACACGAGCGATGATGTGGTCATTGAGATTCATGGCAATGCGAACTATGCCACCTGCCTTAGCTGCTGGCGACGCTATGAACTGGCGCCGATCAAGGTCGCATTCCAAGTTGATGAGAAGGTGCCCTACTGCACCAACTGTGGCGGCATGATAAAGACAGCCACCATCTCCTTCGGTCAGGCGATGCCTGAAGCCGCCCTGATCCGCGCAGAACATGCCGCATCAGACTGTGATCTAATGCTCGCCATAGGTTCATCCTTGACCGTATTTCCCGCTGCAGGCTTGCCACAGCTGGCTCGCCAGCAAGGCGCTCAGTTAGTCATCATTAACAACGAGGCAACGGCGCTCGATGCTATCGCCCATCTTGTGATCCAGCGTCCTATAGGACGCACCCTGAGTGCTGCCGTGGATCAACTGGCGCACTGAAACGCTATGAGTCGGTGGTTAACAGCAATCGATTCAGACTCGCAAACAGGGCGTCAGGATCCACAGGTTTGCCGATGACCTCGATGGCTCTGCCTGATGCCGACCAGGCATCATCACTATATCCAGAGCATAGAATGATGGGCAGGTTTGGCCGCAATTGACCCATGGCCTGAATAATGGCGTCGCCAGTGAGATCCGGCATCTGTTGGTCGGTGATAATCAGGTCGGTGCTGGACGGCGATCGTCGCAGAATGTTCAGGGCTTGCCGGGGATTGTTAAAGACCGATACATGATAGCCCGCATCCGTCAACAGAATGTTGAGATAGCTAGAAACCGCCGGTTGATCATCCACAACCATGATGCGTTCTGCACCGTGCCGTGGCGAAGCCCCTCCGTCGGATTTGCTAACCACTCGCCCACCGTTGGCTTGTGCATCAGCCATCGTCGAGTTTGGCGGGGCGGCACTCAGCAACGGCAAATATACCGATAATCGCGACTGTTGGGACGTGACCTCAAGTTGCAAATGTCCACCCTGTTCGTGAATCTTCTCTGCCAGCGCGGGCAATAGACGAATATCATCACCATTTTCTTTGGCCCCTGACTCAGTTGAATGCCACGCCCCTATCGTCCTGGCATCGAACAAGTACGTTAAGCCCTGCTGCGCTATCAGCCGGCCTGGCTGGCGCCACTCAATCTGGCACCATGGGCCCGGCGTTATGGCCAACCCGCAAACACAACACTCTGCCGGTAATAAGGGCGCCGGGGCCGCCGAGTCACCAGTAACGTGTAACGGGTCATGAGGCTCATGTAAGGTCCCATATAAGGGCGCAGGCACAGGGTCATGCACCAGGAGCCAGGGTCTGGCTTCATGAAGATGATATTGCTCGACCCATCTCAGCAACCACTTTAGTCCACTTTCGGGCTGTCGGTCAGGTGCTCCGGGATCCCGCATCAAACTAGCCTGGTCGGTGGACGGATTGTTGGTATTGGCGCCCCGACCAGCACGAGGATCATGCGCCTGATTTAATGTGCATTGCAGCAGTTCACGCAAATGAACCGTCGCCTCACCCATGCCGCGCACTGTTTGATAAAGCGCATCCGGTATAGTCCGATTATGCCGCAGTAAGCCTAGGTGTCCCTCAACCACAGCCATTTGATTGAGTACGTCATGCCGGAAGTCTCGTGTATCCCAAGGCCCTGGATCCAGCGGTTCGCCATACCTGGGACTGTCATCCCTCACGCCAGACTCGCGAGTATCACTGAGTCGGTGCATACCAATGACTCGCAGAACCTCGCCAGACTCGGTTCGATCGATCTGAATAGCCTGGGAGCTTACCCGGTGAAGCACCCCGTTGGGTCCCGCCATTTGATGTCGCAAGCAAAAACCAAGCGCAGGTGTGCGTAGATAAGCAACCATGGCGTCAAATACGCGTTGTTGGTCCTGTGGCGCAACAATTTCGCGCCACCATCCCAGCGCTTCACTGGCGGCGCCGCCTTCGCTACCTAACATCTGGCGCCAGTTATCTGACAAGCGCAATGTCTGCTGTACAAGATCGAGGGTCCAGAGTCCCCAAGGACCTTGAATGACGCGATCAAGTGCTGGCACTAGCAATGATGGGCGTGGCGCCACATTGCACAGCACTAACATCCTGTCAGCGCCATGAGTCACGCGCACAAAATACCACTTGCAGTCCCGTGTCTCCTGATGCTTGAGCAGACCAGCAAATGACAATTCAGCCCTAGATTTACCGGTCAGGCGACGTTTCACCAAGGCCGTAACCCGTTGCCGGTCTTTGGCCGCAAACAGTGTCTCGAGCGATTCCCCCAGAGTTGCTACAAAATGGGTCTCCGCCTGCGTATTAAATGCCTCAATACACAGATTTTTATCGAGCAGAAATGCGGGCAACAAAGGTTGTTGCAGTAAATGCTCAAAGTCCTCGGGCTCGGTCATATTGCCTGTCTGTACCAACAGACACAGGTCGAATCGCCCCCTTGGCAGAGAACGCAGTAACGTCACACGCCGCACAACAGGGTCACCGAATCGACTGATGAGGGTAACGTCCTTTGTCGTCTCAGGACTGTCCTGCTTCAGGCCCGTGAGCGCGTCGAGCAAAGCGGTATTGAGGCCCACATCATGCGGATAGGCGTTGTAGAGCACCAGACACTCACGGCTATTGCGGTAACCTAACAGATGCGCGAACGCCAAATTGCAGTGCTCAAGCTGTAACGCCGGATTAAGTCTGAATAAGGGTAAGGGGTTAAGCTCGTACAACTGCTGCCAGTGTTTTTGGTGCCACACGGCAAATAACAATGCCATCGTCACGACAGGCAGCAGTATGAGAGTAGTGGCCTGCAGAAGATAGGGCATCAGTGCATTAGAGCCGATCGGGGCGTCATATACATTGACCCGGGTCGTCCGTCAGATATGACGCCAGTTGCGCGATACTGGTGTACAATAATTATACTAGCGACATGCCCACCACAGAGATAGACTCAGCGACGATGACAATCTCCCCCACAGATAGTGATGAGAGCGCGATACAGACAATGGCGCCATCCAAAACGCAAGCAGGCCTGCAGGGTCTTACGCTGGATGACATCCCAGGCTGTCCGGTGGCTGACCAACAAATTCTGTCATTAATCACTGACGATGATGTCCACCTCACACAGGTGGGTATGATTATCGAGGAAAGTCCAAACCTCAGCATTATGATTCTTGGCTTGGCTAACTCGGCATTTTTTATCGCGCCCAAGCCCGTCAGCTCGGTATCCCATGCCATTATCAATGTGATTGGGTTGCGCATGACTCGCAGCTTGGTGCTCAGCACGATTCTTGGTAGAAACCTCAGTGCCACTGATTGCCCACATTTTTCTATCGAAAACTTTTGGACAGATTCACTGCTGGCCGGTCGTTTGTGTCAATTGTTGATGGCAGAAGCCGACTTCTGCGGGCCACCACCCACCGAGGCGATTTATCTTTGCGGCTTGCTGTTGCAGTTCGGCCAGTTTTTGCTGGTTGACCATTTTCCCCAGGAGATGGACGAATTGTTGAGCGTTACAGATGGGGATATCGATACGCTCTTGTTAGCCCAGAGAAATAAGCTCGGGGTCGATCAATGTCAGGTCGGCGCGTTGATGGGACGCCGCTGGCAGCTACCGGACGTTGTTATAGCCACCATGCAATATGGGTTTGACGATGACTATCGTGGTGAGCACTGGCAGATGGTACGCCTGGCCGGTGTCGCCGTACGACAAGCTCTGGCGCTGCGCTATGACGAGCCTTTGACCACTTGGCCAGAATCACTCGACGTGTTGGTCAACACGCCCATGAGCCTGGAATTACTCGAACATTTGCCCAGCTACAAACAGCAGATTAGCCTGATCGCCTCAATTCTCGCATCTAAAGCACGTTGATGTTGTGAGCATGCTAAACACTATGTTACAAAAAACCCTCAGCCTGCTGCGGCGCCAGTTTCTTGGCTTAAACCGCATTCTCTCGACCGTCATGGAACTGGTCAGTGAGGGTCTTGGCATTGACGATGAGTCTCGCCTGATCAAATTTGCCGCTAGCCTGCTCATCAACAATCATAACTTTCAATTTTGCACGATCCACCTGGTTGTCAATGAGCAATTGCAGCTGGCGACAGCAACGTCCACCGAGACGATGATGGGCACACAGACGACAGATTTGCTGACCAGCCCCTGGATGCATACATGCGAACACCTCGCCGGTGAAGTGTTGTCAAAGTCCGATGGCACGCTACTTAAACGCCAGTCGGCAGATAGCTTCTACTTCTGTATGCCCATTTTTTATCGCGGTGAGACCTTGGGTATTATTTCAGTTAACGCGCCGGGTGAAGACGAAAACCATCCCAAATTATTGTCGATATTCGCTCGCACGCTGACCGTGGTGCTGATCAACGTGCGTCAGAGTCAGCATCTATCGACGGAGGTTAAAAGGCGCACCCTCGATCTTGAAACGGCATGGCGCGTTGCTGAGGAAAGCCTCAATGCCAAATCTCAATTTCTAACTAACATGAGCCATGAGTATCGCACCCCCCTTAATTGGATTGTCGGGTCTACAGCACTGCTTCTGGAGACTCATCTAGATTCCGAGCAGCTAGAGTACGCTCGGTCTGCGAATGATGCAGCGCATGCACTGACCGCTATGGTCAACGATATGCTTGACTACTCACAGTCTGAGAGTGGCGAACTCGAAGTTCACCAGCAAAGCTTCAAGTTAGACAACCTCATCAACGCTCGTCTGGACGTTATGAACGAAAAGGCAGCCAGTAAAAATATCGAGGTCGAACTATTAAGGTCGACAAATTTGCCGAAGCGGGTGTTTTCTGATCCCCTCAGAATTGGCCAGGTACTGGATAACTTATTGAATAACGCCATCAAATTCACCCCTGTGGGTAAGGTGGTACTTGATATCAGTTGTGAGCCTAACTGGGCTGACAATGTCAACTTGACATTTTGCGTCAGTGATACAGGTATCGGGATCAGAAAGGAGCACCAGCAAACTATCTTCCATCCCTTCAGTCAGGCTGACAGCTCCAATAGCCGGGAGTTTCAAGGTGCAGGCCTTGGTTTAACGATAAGCCAACATCTCGTTAACCTCATGGGCGGGTTTATCAAGCTTGAGAGTGAACTCGACAAGGGCTCTAGCTTTAGTTTTACCCTAACAATGCCTGCCACAAAAAGTATTGATCACAACAAGAGCATTGATGCGAGCGAGTCGAACAACACGGAATCAGATGTCGGCGACGATAGGATAATGGTGCTACTCGTGGAGGATAACCTGATCAATCAGAAGCTGGCGGCGAAACTATTGGAGAAGATGGGCTGTCGTGTCGATATTGCTGATGATGGCACCGTCGCGGTCGAGATGTTCGCCCGAAACTTTTATGATTTGGTGTTTATGGACTGCCAGATGCCGAAGATGGATGGCTTTGAAGCGACCATCAAAATTCGCGAAATGGAAACAGATCGCCGCACACCCATTATCGCTCTCACGGCCAACTCACTGCCTGAGGATCGAGCACGTTCGTTTGCGGCAGGGATGGATGAGTTTCTCACTAAGCCCATCATCCGTGAGCGGCTCAAAGACGCCCTCGCCAAGTGGGCGACACACCACTAACACGCCCGTTTTAATGGCTACGGCTCTGTACTGCTTTCAGCCGCTCGCAGCTACGGTCAATGGCTCTCAGTAAAGGCCTGCCCAATGAGAGACGAGTTTGCTATTATTCCACGCTTTTGAGTCGCGACGCTAACGGTGCTGATTAAAAACCTAACATTCCAAGTATTCCTTGCCGCCATGGCAGGCATAGGCATGGCGTGGCTGTTTGCCGAACCTGATTGGCAGACTCTGGCTGAGCCACCCTTGGTTTATGAAATCATATTGCTCATCAAGGCCGTGTTTCTCTCGGCCCTACGTATGCTCATCGCGCCGATGATCTTCTTCAGCTTAATCGGCGGCATAATTGGCATTGGCAATATCGTCAAACTGAAGTCGCTGGGCGGAATTACCGTTAGTTACTATCTGCTGACAACACTGATTGCCATTGGACTTGGACTTTTTGCCGTATTCTTTATTCACCCTTGGACTCACTACCCACCGGTTGTCGAACTTGCGCAGACCGTCAGCAGCCTAACGATGATCGACCCGCAAAGTGATTCGATTGTCTTGGTCCTGAAACAGATACTGACCCAGGCGTTTGTCAATCCGTTCGACGCTCTGGTCAACCTGAATATTCTCGGCATTGTCACCAATGCCTTTTTGATCGGCATCGCCATGGTGCTCGTGGTGCCTGACCAAAGTCCACTGCATGAGCTCGTTGGGCATATCAACCGCATCATTTTCAGAATACTTGCCTGGGTCATCAAATTGCTGCCCATCGGCATTTTTGCCATCCTATTTGAGTTTACCGTCAAGCTTAACTCTGGAGAGGGACATACGGCGGGCTTTATAGCCCAGCTAATGCAGTTTGCCGGCCTGGTGGTTTTGCTTACCTTGATCCATGGTCTGATCGTCTTACCCTTGATCGGTTGGTTGTTTGCCCGCCGTCATCCCATCGATACGCTAGTGAAGATCGCGCGACCCATGCTCGTGGCGTTTAGTACCTCGTCAAGCTCAGCGACCCTACCCGTCTCCATGCAAGCGTGCGACGAGCAGTTGCACATCCAGCCCGCCGTGAGCAGCTTTGTGCTGCCACTGGGTGCAACGATGAATATGGATGGCACCGCATTATTTGAAGCGGTAGCGGCGGTATTTTTGGCTTATCTGTATGGTATCGAGCTGAGTACGGTGGGTATATTCACCGTGTTTCTGATGGCGATGGTGTCATCCATCGGCGCGCCGGGTATGCCCACCGCGTCGATGTCTGGTATGCAGATGGTGATGTTGGCGGTGGGTATTCCACTAGAAGCTATCGCGATTTTATTAGTGGTCGAACGCCCCCTAGACACCCTGCGAACCGCTATCAATGTTGAGGGCGACTTGTATGGCGCCATGATTGTTGACCACCATACGCGCCCCGCTAACACTTAACCGCGCGTTGGCACAAAGGGGTGCGTGCTAGACAGGCCACCGTCGACAGCAATGGCCTGGCCATTCACATAGCTGGCTTCATCGCTGGCGAGAAACAGAGCCATATTGGCGATCTCATCGGGCTCGCCGTAACGTCGAGTAGGATTGAGTTGGCCGATACGCGCCTCGGTACCACGCTCTCGCGCTCGCACAAAGGTGGGGCGAGTCATTCCTGTTTCAATCAAACCCGGGCATACGGCATTGACGCGTACACCCGATCCGGCGAGCGCGTTACTGGCGGTCTGAACGAGGCTAACCACACCCGCTTTACTGGCTGAATAAGGGATGCCACCGGCATTGGCGCGAAGGCCTGCCACCGACGCGGTGCAGACAATGCTACCGCCGCCATGGTTGGCCATATGACTGCCCCCCAATTTTATCGCTAGAAATGGGCCGATAAGGTTAACCTGCAAAATGTTCTGCCACATCGCCTCGGTCTGCTCTAGCAACGGAACAGCGCCGCCACTGATCCCCGCATTGGCGTAAATAATATCGAGCTTGCCGAACAACGTGATGCAGGTATCGATATATTCGCGCACACCGACTTCCGTCGACACATCAACCACCAGGGAATGTATGTCACCGGTTGCGCCCTCAAGGGTTTCGGCCAGGCCCTCAGCATTGATATCGACGGCAAGCACCTTTGCTCCTTCTTGGGCAAATCGTCGCGCGCTAGCACGCCCGATACCGCTACCTGCGCCCGTAACAATACTGCTCTTTCCGGCTAATCGACTCATGCTAGGTCCCTGTTGGCTTCTATTTATGATTGGGTTGCCTGTCATGCTAGGCAGGCATTGGTTTAGGATAACGGATATCTACACCTTACGAAGGGCGCGCCTGAGACAATATCAAGCCTGCAAAGTGAAACAGGAAGGCTCTGTGCTCCGCAGAAATCTGCAAGCGCTCAAGGCTTTCTTCACCGGGCTTGGTCATGATGAACTCGTAACAATGGGTGAGTTCGACGCCCGCGCCAAGAATCTGTGCGATTTCCTCGTTGAGGTAATCGTGCAGCACGCTCAGGTCATCGGCGGTGATACCCGATCGCTCGGGCTCCAGTACAGCGTTACCCCAGATCGTCATGATGTAAACCCGGAACATATCCTTGTCAACAAAGCTTTCCTCAACCATACAACCGTCGATAATCTCCGTGATGGCCGCGGAAAACCGTTCTCGTACCTCTTCAATATCCATGCGCTGTCATTTCTTGTCTGGTTTTTTGTCAGCACGCAGTATAACCCAACTAGGGTGGTTCGGGTGGCTCGAACGGGTATGGTGCCTCTGGTGGTTGATGCGGGGGCTGTATACACTGCCACGAATGACTGCCGTGACCCAACCTGCCCGTCCACGCAAGATTATCCATATCGACATGGACTGCTTCTATGCCGCGGTTGAAATGCGCGACAATCCTGCCTTGCGCGGTATTCCTATCGCTGTTGGCGGTTCAGTAGATCGTCGCGGTGTCATCACAACCTGCAATTACGAAGCCCGTGCGTTCGGCATTCATTCCGCCATGGCCACGGCCTATGCGCTGCGACTATGTACGCACCTGGTCTTAGTGCCGGTACGTATGGACCACTACAAAGAGGTATCGACCCATATCCGCGCCATATTCAATCGCTACACTGACAAAATTGAGCCCTTAAGCCTGGATGAGGCCTTCCTCGATGTCACCGATGTCGAACTATTTCAGGGTAGCGCGACATTGATTGCCGAAGATATCCGTCGCGCCATCGAAACGGAATTGCACCTCACCGCGTCGGCGGGTGTAGCATCTAACAAATTCTTGGCGAAAATATGCAGCGATGAAAACAAGCCAAATGGTCAGTGCGTCATCGTCCCAGAACAAATGGATGACTTTGTTCGCGCCCTGCCCTTGGGCAAGATACCTGGGGTCGGTAAAGTTAGCGTCAAGCGTCTGGCCGATTTGGGTCTGAACCTGTGTGATGATGTCCGACGTTTTGGCGAGGCAGAGATGGTCAGGCATTTCGGCAGCAGCGGCAGCACTATTTATCAACGTGCCATGGGTATCGACGAACGTCCCCTAGTGACTAACTGGGTGCGCAAGTCATTGAGTGTGGAGCGCACGTTTGCCGCTGATGTAGGCGGTATCGAAGAGACTCAAGAGATACTCGACACACTCTATGATGAATTACACCGGCGCCTATTGGCTCATCAGGGTCGGCCAATGAGGAGTCAGCAGCTTAAACTTAAGTTCGCCGATTTTCGGACTACGACGGTGGAGCGCAGTAGCCAGATGCTCGATCCCGCCCTATTTAATCAATTGCTGCCACAGGCTTGGCAACGCGGTGATGGCCTAGCCATTCGACTGCTGGGCATTGGCGTCAGCTTTCAAGACTCGCCCATACCTGAGACCGAACGCCAGCTAAGGCTTTTTAAATAGACAGCTTACATAGGCAACATTTGATCGCGTACTATTGCCACTCTCGACGCGTTGATACAGACGCTGTCATCCGCGCCTCACCCAATTGTGCCATGACCTTAGTAAAAGCCGACAAAACGCTGATTAAATCCTGTAAGCTAGCGCGCTTCAAGGCCTGCTATGTGCGAGTATCATGAGAAAAACTAAGATTATCTGTACCATCGGACCGGCCACCGCCAGCTACCCCATGCTCGAAAAGATGGCGATGGCAGGCATGGATATCGTGCGCCTCAACATGTCGCATGGCGATCATGAGTCTGCCGCGCAAGTGATCAAGTCCATCAAAACGTTGAATCGCAAACTGGCGTCCCCCGTGGCTATTTTGATGGACACTCAAGGGCCTGAAATTCGTACAGGTGATCTGGCTAATGAACTCGAGTTGAAGAATGGCGCAGTCATTTCTATCACGATTCGTGACTCGGTTGACGTCGAGCATTCCTCATTCCATATCCACTACGATGACCTGATCAATACCGTGAATGTGGGTGACCGAATCACTGTCGACAACGGTATCATCAATCTTGAAGTGCTCGAAAAACACAGCGACGGTATCATGAGTTGCCGCGTAATCGATGGCGGTATATTGAAAAGCAAACGGCACGTCAACCTACCCGGTATCCGCGTGAACCTACCCGCGATCACCAAGAAGGATCGCGCCGACATACTCTTCGCTATGGAACAAGAGCTAGACTTTATTGCGTTGTCATTCGTGCGAGAAGCCGCCGACGTGCGCGAATTGCGTGAGTTGATGGGTGATAAAGCCGGCAAGATTAAAATCATTTCTAAAATTGAAGATCAATCCGGTGTCGCCAATATTGAAGAAATTATCAATGAGTCAGACGGTATCATGGTGGCGCGAGGCGATCTAGGCGTTGAGATTAACGTCGCTGAGTTACCTAATGTTCAGCGTCGTATCGTTAAGTTATGCGCAGAGCAAGGCAAGCGGGTTATCGTCGCCACTCACCTGCTCGAATCCATGATTGAAAACCCCATCCCAACACGGGCCGAAGTTACCGATGTGGCTAACGCCATTTACGAAGAAGTTGATGCGGTGATGTTGTCAGGCGAGACCACTGTCGGCAAGTTTCCAATTCGCTGCGTTGAGCAATTGGTGGCTATCGCCAAGGCCACAGAGACTGGTCAAGGATTAAACTTTACCAGCGAGTTGGCCTGTAATGGCGACAAGCAACACCTGGCGCTGACTGCGGTAAACCTGGCTGAGTCATTGGGTGCCCAAGGTATTGTTGTGATTACTCGGCGCGGTTATATGGCCGACTATGTAACCAATTGCCATCCTCAGCAGACACGCATTTTTGCCTTCACGAATGACAGTCAGACACGACGCCGGCTGATACTCAATCGCAATCTGTCGCCCTATCGAACGGCGTTTAGCAGCGATCCTGAGAAGACCCTACAAACCACCTTCGATGTACTGACGTCCCGCGCGGGCCTGAGCAGTGGTGACAAGGTCGTCGTCATCTCTGACGTACTAGCCGGCTCAGGCATTGATGCTATCCAGATACGTACCCTGCCCTGATGTTAGCTCGGCGCATTTGCCAAGTCTTCACGCAGGGTGCGGCCCGCCATCAGATAGTGAAAGGTTGACCAGCCATACACCAACACTACGATGACCAGCGCATAACGCAGTCCCTGGTCGCCATAGTAGACGCTCAAGACATCGCTCAATATGCCGGTGAGCAAGGGCCCGAGTCCTAAGCCGATAAGGTTGAGCACAAAGAACAAAATGGCTGAGGCTAAAGCGCGCATGCGCAATGACACAATGCCGTGCGTCATCGCAATGGTGGGCCCCAAATACATAGCACCCAGCAGTACGGGCACGGTGTATATCCACAAGGCGGTAGAGTAATCATTCAATAGATACACGGTGAGCGAAAAAGGCACCGCCGCGATCGTCGCCCCAGCGGGTATCCAGACATACCAACGCTTGTCCTTGACACCAAACCGGTCGCACAGATATCCACCGAGAAAGGTGCCGGCGGCCCCCGCAGTACCCGAGATCAGTCCTAGCCAAGTAGCAATTTCGCCCGTGGAGCCTAGTTCATAAGTGCGAATGAAGAACGACGCGATCCATTGCCCCACGCCATAGCCAACAAAAGCATGCAGGCCGGCGGCGACAGACAGATGACGGAACGATTTACGCGACCACAGCAGTGCAAAGATCGCTTTGATGGGTGGCGCGACACTGACCTTAGTGATGTGCTCAGACTGCCCACGTCGAGGTTCGCGTAAAGTGAACCGCACCACCAGCGCCCAGACAATGCCGGGAATACCGATGACCAGAAAGACCGTTCGCCAGCCGAAAAAGTCGTTTACCCAACCGCCAATAATAAAGCCGATCAAGACCCCAAAGTTAATTCCCATGGAATAGATAGAAAGTGCTGTGGCGCGTTGTTGGGGAGGGAAAATATCGGAAATCATCGAATGTGCCGGTGGACTACCGCCGGCCTCGCCCACTGCCACACCGATTCGGGCGAGCAACAAATGCACAAAATTTTGCGCCATACCCGACAAGGCCGTCATTAAGCTCCAGGTAGCAATGGCGGCCGCAACGATGTTACGTCGCGAACCCGTATCCGCCAGCCGCGCGATGGGGATGCCCATCACCACATAAAAGATCGCAAAGGATATGCCTGAAAGCATTCCCAGTTGCCAGTCCATCAGGCCCAGGTCGGTTTTGATGCTTTCTTGCAGAATCACCAGAATCTGCCGATCAATAAAGCTGAAAATATAGACCGTCGTTAGCACACCCAAGGTATACCACTTGTAGGTTGGTGAAAATTGCTCAACCTTGTCCTCGGGTTCGCCGTCATCAATGACTGGGGTGGCACCGGACTTTGAATCACTCACACGCATCCCTCGTGTTGATGCTGCTTAATGCAGCTTATTTTTTATTATTTTTTTATCATTATCATTATCATTATCATCATCGATCTAGTGCGACTCTGCCCACGCTGGGTTATCTAAAACGCAACAGTATGCCGCGTCATCTGACAATAGAGAGCACCTCTGTCAAAGTCAATTTTAGGGAAGGTCGTCGGGGATTGGCACGGTGGTCTTAGCCCCACTCTTCTGCAGCAGCAGGCCCGCAACGATAACGATCAGTCCAAGGTAGGTTGTCGAGTAAATGGGCTCAAGAAGAACGACATGAATCAGGATCAGCGATAGAAACGGTGACAGAAAGATAAGGTTACTGACCCGGCTGGTATTCTCGGCTAGTCTCAACGCCTTGGACCAGCACAGAAATGCAAAACCCATCTCAAATAGACCGATATAGCCCGCCGCCGCCAGTCCTGATCCGGAGGTCACCCAGAGACTCGAGAAATGCCAGCAGATCAGGCCGGCCATGGGCACCGCAAAGAGGAAATTGAGGCATAGCGCCAACAGAGGCTCACGGGGGTCGCGTATATTCAGAATCCAGTAACTGGCCCATATAAGTGTTGAGGCTAGCGCCAGCGCAATACCGACCGGGCTTTCAATGCTCGCCATATCCCATTGACCGCGTGTCGCAATCAGCACAACGCCGGCATAACAGATCAGCGCGGCCATCACATCACGGCGCGTCAGGCGTTGTTTGAGAATCACCACCGACATGATGGTCAGCACAATGGCCCACGTATAGTTGATCGGTTGGGCCACCTGCGCCGGCAGTCGATCGTAGGCCGCAAATAACACCAGATAGTACACCAACGGATTCAACGTCGCCGCGATCAACGTCATGCGCCAGTGATTTCGTAGTGTCACCCACATCTCGCGGCCACGACCCTGCCACAACACGACGGACGTCAGCAGGCAGGCAGACGCCAGAGACGCATAGAATATCAGCTGGGTAATATCCAGGCTAACCAGAGCCACCTTAAATGCGGTCGCCACGGTTGACCACATAATGACGGTCATCATGCCGAACAAGTAGGCTTTACGCTGGTCAATCATGCCGCGGCCGAATCTAGTCGACGTCGTTGCGGGCTCATCCGTTATAGTGATATCGAAGTCTCCGATTAGCGCTTGAGATGGTTACTATCAGACAGTGTCACCAGTGCTGACAACGCCCAACTATAACAAGAATTGATGTAACTATTCGGCCGAGTATAAATGCCAAACGCA
The DNA here is from genome assembly GCA_047626255.1 of Candidatus Azotimanducaceae bacterium. Taxonomy (GTDB): domain Bacteria; phylum Pseudomonadota; class Gammaproteobacteria; order Pseudomonadales; family Azotimanducaceae; genus UBA4582. The sequence continues at coordinate 1,092 of JBLHRT010000007.1, read as the reverse complement.
TTTAGCGCATAACGTTAGGATCTTTACCGTCGAACCAGTGCGCCAATGCCCTGCTTACTGTTAACCCTCGTTTTCGAAACCTCCTATATATGAAATCGAAACGCAACAGTGATCCTCCCCAAAATTAACTGAGGGAAAAATGGAACATTTAAAGCGACACTTCTATAAACCCTCGCGATTAGACCATAAAATTCTTTGCTCATAGTGTTGCAAAAATATAAAATACTGTATATCCAAACAGCACTTTGGCAAGCCTATGTTTGATCTAATTCAGAGTGATTCGATTCGGCACGCAGAGAGTTCTAACCCATTTTATGGTGCGCGTAGCGAGGCACTTGAAGTCGAGATATTGACCATGGCAGGTCAGATGAACGCCGCACAATATCGATTTCTCACGTTGCTGTTCGAGTTCGATGAACACGGTGGTTGGCAAGGTGATGGCGTACGCTCATTCGCACACTGGCTGAACTGGAAGGTTGGCATGGGGATGATAATGGCTCGCGAGAAAATTCGAGTAGCCCGATCATTGCCCGATTTACCGTTGATCGATGCAGCATTCTCAACCGGCAAAATAAGCTATTCCAAAGTCCGTGCGATGACCCGCGTTGCGAACCCAGAGAATGAAGCCTTTCTGCTGCAGATAGCCGAGTACGGCACCGCTAACCACCTAGAGTATCTCGTCAGAAAATACCAGCGCTGCAAACGACTGCAGGACCCCTTAGAGGATGACCGCTGGAAGCAGCATAAAGAGCTTGCATGGCACCAGGATGAAACGGGCATGTACATCATCAACGCCCGATTGCCACCGGAAGAAGGTGCACTGGTGATTAAGGCGCTGGAGGTCATCCAGGCAGAAAACCAACGCAAGAAAGACGACGCGATTGATGACGCTAAGGCAAAAATCGAAACCACAGTTAATGTTGATTCTAACAATGTTTCCGCTGAAACATTCAATGATACGCTAGGGGTTAATGAGCTTGCGCCAGCAGGATTAGCAACGCAAGACTTCCAAACAGATCGCGCCTCCGCACTCACTCATTTAGCCGAGAGTTATTTAAACGGTGTTCGTGCAGACAGCGCCAGCAGCTCCCT
>JBLHRT010000006.1:0-24963 GCA_047626255.1 Candidatus Azotimanducaceae bacterium | reverse complement strand
GCGGGTGACAGGCCCGCTGGGGCGCACAGCAGAATAGACAGTAGGGCCGGGTACGCAGAAAAGCGGCGCTTGATGCGTGCTCTGGGCGCGCTGGTAGAGATCATTGACATGAAAATCCTACTGCATGGGAGCACGGTGCATGAGATCGCAGTGCGTATGAGTCGACTATTTGTGAAGAGCGCTTGTGAATGGTACTTGTGACGAGCACTTATAATGCGTGCTTATCAAGAGTACGTGTCAATAGAGCGCTTGGATAAGCCAAGCTATGCTTTAGGCTATTCTAACTCAGACTACACCAGTAGCAATATGTTCCCCGCAAGTGACCTGTCCCTGATGGTTCGTTTCCGGCTGCAATAACAGCTATAATCTGGCTTTTTGAAGGGCGTGTGGCGCAATGAGCAAGGAACAACCAGAAACAACAGCGGTCATTGAGCTTATTGCTGATGCGCAGGTTGATGCTATCGGCCTCAATTGCCCCCTACCATTGCTCAAGGCCAAGCAAGGCTTGAACAAGCTGCAAGCAGGTCAGATCTTGGTGCTGACGTGTACTGATCCCGGGTCAGTGCGTGACTTTGAGGTGTTTGCTCGGCAAAGTGGGCACAAGTTGCTGCGGACCGAAGAGCGCGATGGGCATTATTGCTATTGGTTGGAAAAGAAGCCGTAGCGGGTTTTAGTAGGAAGCCTTCGCGGGAGTAGGAAGCCTTCGCGGGTTTAGGTAAGAAGTCTTAACGGGTTTAGGAAAGAAGTCGTAGCGGTTTTGTTAAGAAGCTTTAGCGGCTCGAAGTAGGAAGCCCTAGCACGTCGCTGAGCACGATCACTTGAGAGCACCCCTCTCTTCTTTACAAAGAGTCCCCCTATGTTCGATGTCATGCGTGGCTGGATCAATCGATTTCTTTCCCAGGAAGAAGCTGTCTTATTGGCTGTGATTCTGCTCGGCTCCGCGTTGGTGATTATCTTTATGGGTAATGTGCTGGCGCCTCTGCTCACCGGTGTTGTGCTGGCGTACGTTATGCAGGGCACAATCAAGCTGCTGAAGCGCGCGCACCTGCCCAATGGTCTGGCGGTGGCATTGACCTTCAGTTTGTTCATGGGCGGTTTTGTCTCTCTGTTGTTCTTTGTTATTCCGCTGGTCGGGCGGCAATTACGGGCATTGTTCGATGATCTGCCCAATAAGGTGGAGCAGACTCGCTCATTGCTGGGAAAGTTGCCCGAGCAATACCCATCGCTGTTAAGTGATCAACAGGTGAATAGCTGGATCGACATGCTTAACACCGAGGCCGGTGGCATTGGCCAATGGCTGGTGTCGTTCTCCTTGGCTCAGTTGCCTGTTATTGCTGCTGTGGCGGTATATATGATGTTGGTGCCGATCCTCGTGTTCTTCCTGCTCAAGGATCAGCAGATAATCATTCACTGGTTTAAGTCATTGTTGCCGAGCAGCCGACCGCTCATTGATCGTATTGGCAGTGAAATGAATGAACAGATGGCGAATTATATTCGTGGCAAGGTTATCGAGATTATTGTTTTGGGCCTCGTCAGCTATGTGTTCTTTAAAGTCTTTGGTCTTGAGTATGCGGCGTTGCTGGCCTTTTTAGTGGGTCTTTCAGCGATCGTGCCCTATGTCGGCCTAGTGGCAGTGACGGTACCGTTTGTCATTATTGCGTATTTACAATATGGCTGGAGCCCGGATTTTTTCTATATCATGCTTGGCTATACGATTATTCAGGGTATCGATGGGCTGGTGATCGTGCCGTTATTGTTCTCGGAAGCCGTCAACCTGCATCCTATTGCCATTATCACCGCGGTGCTGGTATTTGGTAGCTGGTGGGGTCTGTGGGGTGTGTTTTTTGCGATTCCGCTGGCGACGCTGGTCAAGGCGGTGATGACATCATGGCCACAGCAGGCGGATGAATCTTCATCGTCCTTGTGATCGGTCTACGACATCATTAAGATTGTTGCTTTTCAAATTCCACTAAAGCGCCATGGTACATTGGGCGTTGTGTAATAGTAGGCTCGCAGATGATTACAGGTAGTATCGTAGCATTGGTTACGCCCATGCTTGAGGATGGCGCGATAGATTGGCCGCGTCTGGATGAGCTGGTGGAGTGGCATATTGAAAGTGGTACCAATGGTCTAGTGCCAGTCGGTACAACGGGTGAGTCGTCGACGGTGGATATTGACGAGCACTGTGCCGTCGTCAAGCGTGTCGTGGGTGTTGCCCAGGGGCGTATGGCCATTATTGCCGGCACAGGTGGCAATGCCACAAAAGAAGCGATTGAGTTGACCCGGGCAGCCAAAGACGCGGGCGCTGATGCCTGTTTGCTGGTTACTCCCTATTACAATAAGCCAACCCAAGAAGGCCTTTATCAGCATTACAAGGCCATTGCAGCGGCGGTTGATCTGCCCCAGATGCTATACAATGTGCCCGGCAGAACAGCGTGTGACCTGCTACCAGCAACGGTTGCTCGGCTCGCAGAGATTCCTCAGGTGAAAGCCATCAAAGAAGCAACGGGTGACCTGCAGCGTACTCGAGACATTCTCGAATTGTGCCGTACCCCCATTCAAGTTTATTCAGGTGATGACGCGACTGCCGTGGAGCTCATGTTATTAGGTGCCAGCGGCACCGTCAGTGTGACAGCCAATGTGGCGCCCGCGGTACTTGCTCAGGTCTGCGTTCTAGCACTGGCAGGTAAGGCGGAAGAAGCGCGCGCCCTTGATGCAAGTTTGCAAGGCCTGCACGAGAATTTGTTTTTGGAATCAAATCCGATACCCGTGAAGTGGGCGCTACAGCTTATGGGCAAAATCGGCAAAGGAATTCGATTGCCCATGACCGAATTATCACCGCAATATCATCAGGCCGTTCGTGAAGCGCTTCGGCAAGCTGGAGTATTAAACGCGTCATGAGTCGAGCCTTGCTGATCACTGAACGAAATACTGTCTCGCCTTCAGATATACGCCGCTTGCCGACAATCGGCACCTTAGCTCGGGCAGGTGCAGCAATGTTTTTGCTGGTGAGCCTCGGTGGTTGCAGCTGGTTGGGTATTAAGGATTCTCGGGGCGATTATCTACAAGCTCGGTCCATTCCTCGTGTCGTCGTGCCCGAGGGTCTTGACCAGCCGCCCTTTAATGACGTGTTACTCATTCCTGCTGTTGAGGACTCCCGGGGTATTTCAGGTGAGCGTCTCGAGATAGGTTTGCCAGAAGCGCTGAGCACGGCTGTCGGGGTTGAGCAAATCGTGATTCGTAAACTCGGCGACGAGCGCTGGATATTCATTGATACGCCCCCCGCAGCTGTCTGGCCAAAAATCCGTTTGTTTTGGGAGGTCAATAATATGGAGGTGCAGTTTACTGACCCGCGCCGTGGCACCCTTGAGACCAGCTGGCTAAGTTCAACGGAAGGTGACGCCGACAGTATCTATAGCAGTCTTAAATCAGGTGTGGCCTGGGGTAACGATAATGCGACGGTACAAAATAAATTCCGCCTAACCATGGAGGCCGGCATTCGATCGGGTAGCTCGGAGGTCCATCTTGAGCACAAGCAGGTGCCCTTAGGTGCGCCAGTCAGGGCCGACACTGCGAACTGGAGCAATGCGTCGGACGATCTTGAACTTGAGACTAAAGTGTTAACAGAATTAGCCTATTTTCTCGGAGAAACTATTCCTCAAGGCTACTCAATATCCCAGGGTGCGATGAATATTCGCAGTAGCAGAGTTGAGATTTTACCGGACCGCAGTCGCCCGGTTTTGCGTTACAAGCTCGATTTCGATCGATCATGGGCCACCGTGGGCGGCGCGCTGGAAGACGCCAGAATCAGTGTTGAGGATTTGGATCGCGACGCAGCGAATTACTATGTGTACTACGACGACACTAATTACAAGGAGCCTGGGTTTTTCAGCAAGTTATTCAAGGATGGAACGCAGGTCGGTGAGGAAAAGAAATACCTAGTGCATCTTGAGGAAACCGAAGATGGTGTGCATGTCACCGTGCTCAAGGATGCTGATACGCAGGCTGATCCGCTGGTTTCTGAGCGTTTGCTGAAAATCATCAAAGAATATTCAAGCTAAGAGGCACGGCGTTTTGCGTATGACCTCGCTCGGCAGTGGTAGCCAAGGTAACTGTACGCTGATTGAAGACGGCAATACATGTATTTTGGTTGATCTTGGTTTTACCCTCAAAGAAACCGAAAAGCGTTTGCAGCGGGTTGGGCGTGCCGCTGTCGATATTAGCGCCATCCTCGTGACCCATGAGCACAGCGATCATATTCATGGGGTCGCAGCATTTGCCAGAAAGCACAAAACCCCCGTATTCCTCACGCCGGGTACCCATGACAAAAAGCGTATGGGGGTGATGCCCAATCTCAATATGATTAATTGCCACCGGCCTTTTGAGGTCGGTAGCCTGGGAATTGAGCCCGTGGCCGTGCCTCATGACGCTCGGGAACCTTGCCAGTATGTGATCAGTTCGGGAAATATCAGTATCGGGGTGCTAACGGATTTGGGTCATATTACTCCTCATGTGGAGCGACACTACGAGCAGTGTGACGCGCTGTTGTTAGAGTGTAATCATGACCTGCGCATGCTCGCTGATGGCCCCTACCCGTACCATTTAAAGCAACGTGTCGGCGGCGGCCATGGGCACCTGAATAACGAGCAAGCTGCAGGCCTGCTCCGCACGATCAACCTACCTCGCTTGCAACATCTCGTCATATCCCATATCAGCGGTAAGAATAACGCGCCCCAGCTAGCCCTGGATGCTGTTAACGATGTTCTGCTTGACGGCGCCACCGGTTGGGACGGTCATCTGCACGTGGCAAACCAAGCTATGGGCTTCGACTGGTTGGAGGTCAATCCCCGCTAATTAAATCGCTGTACTGCTTGCCTACTGATGAAACATACAGTACTGTACCTTCATACAGTAACGCTATGTTAGAGGATAAAATATCATGAAAATTAAGCATATAGAATCTTTGGACCTGTGGCTGTTATCCAAGGGCGACAAGATCTTGTATCGTGGTCGGGTTAATCCATGGAGTTCACCGGGCATTATCGCCCGGGTCTTGAAACGCGAAGGTAAGGTGTTTCGGTACTTTGGCTAGTTAGTGACGGCTAGGTAGTGATGGCGAGTCGTTAATGGTTTGCTCGCCCGTTTTCAGGGTGGCACGGTCAAGTGAGAGTGACAGTACTGCCAGCTAGTTTAGCTTTTGGTTAGTGAAGCTTCTAGTTAGTGAAGCTTCTAGTTAGTGAAGAAAGGTAAACATCTTGCGACGATAAGCTGTGGCCATAGGGTCACCCTTGCCCAGCAGTTCAAAGACCTTGATCATGGTCTTTCTCGCGAGAGCGTCGCCGAACTCCTTATCAATTTTCAGCATCGCTAGTAGCGTTTCAAGCGCGTCTTCAATCTGGTCATCGGCAATCAATCTGACGGCTAAGTCATACTTCAGTTGTAATTCATCAGGAGAGGCGATCACACCGGCTTGTAGCACATCAATTGCTGGCAGGCTGGCGGAGCCTTCTATAAATTCAATGCGGTTCTTAGGTTTGGCTATGCCGTCAGTGTCTTTTGGTAGGCTGGCGAGAATCTGGCGGGCTTCATCAAGGCGGTTCTCCATGACCAACAGGTCAGCGAGTTCAACATGCAGCACATAATTCTGTGGCTCCTCACCGAGCGCTTCTTGCAGCATCGCGATGGCGCCCTGGCGATCGCCGTTGGCTAGTAACAGGCCTATTTGGTCACGAACTCGCTCAGCAGGACTCATGGTCAACGGCTCAATGATATGACGCAATTGCTCCTCAGTTTGCGGTCCCTCAAGTTCCTGGGCCATCTGCGCGTTGACAATAACCTTGACGGTCGGCAGGGTACGCACGCCCAATTGCTGGACTATTTCTGGATGCGCTTGCACATTAACTCTAGCGAGGCGGAACTTACCCTTGAATTCGTCGGCGAGTTTGCGCAGTACGGGTGCTAACTCCATGGAGGGCTCGGCATCCGGGGCGTAAAACTCCAGTAGCACCGGAATTTGTCGGGACTTCTCAACCACTTCCGCTTGGAATTCTGGGGCCGTTACTTCGATGATGTAGTCAGTACCTAGCATGGGTCGTATTAGTCCCTTTAAAAAGGCGTAGCCTATCAAAGCAGGGCCAAGATTTCCTGCGTTATTTAGACTGTATATGTATTCACCCAGACGGTAGACTTTGGACACACAGTGGCTCTCGATAGTGACGAGTGGCTCTCGATAGTGGCTCTGGTGAGTTTTTTTGTCGCCACCGAATTATAGAGGCAAGCTATGGTCAGGCGGTGTGTTGTTCCTACGTCAGCGCCCTTCGAATATTTGGAAATTGCGCTAAAAATTGATTCTTAAGTCTATTTAGACCTATATATAAGGCGTCTGACGTTGGTAGGCACTTACCTATCGAGATAAGTTATTCACAACCTGACCCAAAAAGCTAAATTTTAGGAGTTAGATGATATAGTTAAATTGTGACTAACAAAAGTGGTGTAAAGTATTGAATAAATTAATAACATAGCTGCTTCAATAAAAATAACCAGTTAATAAATAGCAGAGAAACGCGAGGCTTTCGTTAACGGCAAAAAGATATCCCCAGAGTTATCCACAGGAAATGTGGGCATCTGTGCTGCGACGCAGCATAGAGAGAGCGTTGTTCTCGCGCCAAAGGCCGCTACGAGGCGTCTCTACGCAGAGTTGGGTCTCGATGCCAAAATTTCTGGGCAGAATGTATCCACTTGACGTGTTATGCGGGAAGTCGACGTGTCAACAAAAACAATAATAATGAGAGGGTCACGAGTGCCTAACAGTGAGAAGAACAATCCTGCCAATCAGACTGCCGAAGGTGTCAGCACTACCGGTAGTCCGCCCGATGAATCGCTCAATGACAATAGGGCCTACTGGCAAGCCAACCTGCGGCTGATGTTCGGTTTGTTGAGTATTTGGTTTCTGGTATCGTTTGGTTGCGGCATTCTGTGGGTTGACTACCTCAACCAGTTTCATTTGTTTGGCTTTAAGCTGGGCTTCTGGTTTTCCCAGCAGGGCTCTATCTTGACCTTTGTGATTCTGATCTTTGTTTACGCCTGGCGTATGAATCAACTCGATAAAGCCCACGGCGTCGATGAGCAGGAGTAGCAGATGAGTGCCCAATTTTTAAGTTACCTGTTCGTGGGTCTCTCGTTTGCCCTGTATCTCGGCATTGCCATCTGGAGCCGATCTTCTTCAACCAAGGAGTTCTATGTTGCGGGTGGTCATGTACATCCCTTAGCGAATGGCGCTGCGACGGCCGCCGACTGGATGTCTGCTGCGTCATACCTTTCTATGGCCGGTATCATTGCCTTCGAAGGTGCTGATGGCGCGCGCTACCTGATGGGCTGGACTGGCGGCTATGTCCTGTTGGCATTGCTGCTGGCGCCTTATCTGCGCAAATTCAACAAATTCACCGTGCCCGACTTTGTCGGTGATCGCTACTACTCCCAAGCAGCACGATTGGTTGCTGTGGTGTGTGTCATCTTTATTTCCTTCACTTATGTGGCCGGTCAGATGCGAGGAGTCGGGGTCGTGTTCTCGCGTTTCCTCGAAGTCGATATTAACACCGGGGTATTCATCGGTATGGGTATCGTGTTTTTCTATGCAGTATTGGGCGGCATGAAAGGCATCACCTATACCCAGGTGGCACAGTACTGTGTGTTGATCTTTGCGTTTTTGGTGCCGGCTATCTACATCTCTCTGGACCTCACCAATAACCCACTACCCATGTTCGGTCTGGGTAGCCAGATGGCAGGCGAGCCCGTGTATTTGCTTGATAAGCTCGACGGCCTAACGGCAGAGTTGGGTATGACGACGTTTACGTCGGGTAACAAGTCCACCACGGATATGTTTTTTATCACCGCGGCTCTGATGGCTGGCACCGCTGGTTTACCTCACGTCATCGTGCGTTTCTTTACAGTCCCTCGCGTCCGTGACGCGCGTTTGTCTGCCGGCTATGCGCTGATCCTGATCGCCTTGCTGTATACCACGGCACCTGCGGTGGCAGCGTTTGCACGGATCAATATCATCAATGCCATGGACGGTCTGCAGTACGCCGAAGCCCCAGAGTGGTTTGGTAAGTGGGAAGACAGTGGTCTGATTGCATGGCTCGATAAGAATGGCGATGGCGAAATTCAATATCGAGGCGGAGCGGCCCTATCACCAAAAACGCCTGCGTTCGAAGGCGCTCGCGGTGTTAACGGCGAGCGCTTGCTGACCAATACAGCCAGTGATAATGATAATGAGTTGTATATCGACCGCGATATCATCGTGCTAGCTCACCCAGAAATTGCGGGCCTGCCTAACTGGGTTGTCGCGTTAGTTGCGGCGGGCGGCTTGGCGGCTGCGTTGTCGACGGCGGCGGGTCTGCTATTGGTGATCTCGACGGCCATTTCCCACGATTTGCTCAAGAAGACCTTCAGGCCAAACATCACAGAACGCCAGGAATTGCTTTATGCACGCACGGCGGCTGCCGTGGCGGTGGGTGTGGCGGGACTGTTTGGTATTTATCCGCCGGGCTTTGTTGCCGAGGTCGTGGCCTTTGCTTTTGGCCTTGCCGCAGCGAGCTTTTTTCCTGTCATTCTGCTGGGTATATTTTCAACCCGGATGAATAAGGAGGCGGCCATCAGTGGCATGTTGACGGGGCTGATATTTACCTTCACCTACATTGTCTATTTTAAGTTCATCAGCCCCGAGACCAATGATGCGGCGCACTGGTGGTTCGGCGTGTCGCCGGAAGGTATAGGCACTTTGGGTATGATCTTCAATTTCCTGGTGTCTTTTGTGGTGATGCGAATCACCCCACCACCGCCTCAGGCGGTGCAGGACCTAGTGCAACATATTCGAGTTCCTCAGGCGAGGTAGGCCCCTATGAATCAACTAAGCGCGAATAAACAAAGCGTGAAAACGGCAGCTGAATTGATCCAGCAATATCAAGCCGAAGGCGTCCGTCGCGTTAAGCTTGCGGTGTGCGATATCGATGGCGTATTGCGCGGTAAATACATCAGCATGGAAAAGTTTGCCGCCATCACTGAGGGTACTGGCAGCTTTTGCGACTGTGTGCTCGGCTGGGACGTGAACGATGAGTTATATGACAATGCGACGTTTACGGGCTGGCATACAGCATTTCCTGATGCCCTGTTTCGCCTAGACCTGGCAACCGAGCGGCGTCTGCTTGATGAGAACAATATTCCGCTATTTCTCGGTGAGTTTGTCACATCTGATCAGCAAACTCCGCATCCCATCTGTCCGCGCACGCGCTTGCAGCAAGTGTTGTTGGCGCTGCAGCAAGAAGGCTTTGCCGCCAAGATGGCATTTGAGTATGAGTTCTTCATCTTTGATGAAACGCCAGAGAGCATTCGCGCAAAGAACTATCAAAACCTCAAACCCTTGTCGCCGGGTAATTTTGGTTACTCGATCATGCGTACAGGGGCACACGCAGACTTGTTCAATGAGTTTATGGATTTCTGTGAAGACCATGACTTTGCTCTCGAAGGGCTGCACTGTGAAACTGGCCCTGGCGTTTGGGAAGGCGCCATCACTGTCGATGATGCGCTGGCCGCGGCTGACAAGGGGGTGTTGTTCAAGACGTTGGCAAAGTCCTTCTTTGCGCGTAAAGGTCTGGTGGCCACATTTATGGCCAAGTGGTCCATGGACTATCCTGGCCAGAGTGGTCATTGCCATCAATCCCTGACACATATAGCGTCCGGCGCTAGTGCTTTTCACAGTGCCGATGCCGCCCATGGTATGAGTCCGGTGCAACGTGCCTATGTGGCGGGCCAGCAGCATTATATGCGTGAATTTTTGGCCATGACGTCACCAACTATTAACAGTTATACCCGTCTCGTGAAGGGTGCTTGGGCACCAACGGCTGCTACCTGGGGCGTGGAAAATCGTACGACAGCCCTACGAGTGATTCCCGGGTCAGCGAAGAGCCAACGCGTGGAATTCCGCATCGGGTCCGCCGATGCCAATCCTTATCTGGTGGCCGCAGCAACGCTGGGTGCAGGGCTGTTAGGTATTCGTGAACAGCGTGTCCTTGGCGAACCGGTAGTCGGTGATGCCTATGCGATACAAAACGAGCTACCCGAAAATTGGCAATTGCCGAGTAACCTGCGTGATGCCAACCGCGCGCTGGCGGCGTCCAGTGCTGCGCGTGATTTGTTTGGTGTTGAGTTTGTCGAGCATTTTGTCGCCACCCGTGACTGGGAAGTGCGTCAGTACGAGCGCCAGGTGACAGACTGGCAATTGCAGCGCTATTTCGAGATTATCTAGGCGTGTTGCCTGTGAAGAGTCATTTATGAAAATAGGTATTCTCAAGGCCGATAAGGTGCTTGATCAATTTGCGTCGGCGTTTGGGCAGTATCCTGGCATGATCGAAAAGGTCATGTCGTTTGCCGTCGACGATGCTCAACACGAGCCAATAGAGTTTGTCACCTATGATATTGAGCATCAGCAATACCCGCAGATTATCGATGAATGTGATGCTTACATCATTACTGGCAGTAAGAAAAGTGTCTATGACGATGAGCCTTGGATTCACCGGCTTCGCGACTTTGTTATTGAGTTAGATCATACCAAAACCCCAACAATTGGTATCTGCTTCGGTCACCAAATGATAGCCGAAGCGTTGGGTGGTGAAACCCGGGCCGCCGATGTCGGTTGGCGTGTGGGTGTGCACCAGATTCAGGTACAGACCACGGCGGATTATATGCAACCGTCTATGGCAGATATTTCTTTGCTCTACAGTCATAAGGATCAAGTGACTGTGTTACCAGACGATTCTATATTGCTGGCTGGTAGCGACGAGTGCCCGAACGGCATGTATCAAGTCGGACAACATATGCTTGCGGTGCAGGGTCACCCGGAATTTGTGAAAGGCTATTCCCAGGGGTTGCTCGGATTTCGGCGTGAACAAATTGGTGAAGACTTGTATGCTGGTGGCATGGCGTCTTTGGCAGAGGCGACGGATGAATTGTTGGTTGTCAGCTGGTTTGTCCAGTTTTTGCGGCAAGCGTGTGCCTTACGCCGTTAACATCTATTTGAACTAAGAAAGGAATGTCAGTTTGGTTGATAACATGTCTCGCCGGGGTTTCGACCCGTTAACCTATTTTTTTGAAGACCAGGCCCCAGGTAGTGGTGAAGTCACAGAAGTTGCTGACGGTTGCTTCTGGGCGCGATTACCCATGGGCGGGCGGCTTAATCATATTAATGTCTGGTTGCTACGAGATCATGACGGCTGGACGATTGTCGATACGGGCCTGAATTCTGCCGATGTACAGAGTGACTGGCAGGCCATTTTCAAAAATCATCTTGGTGGCTTACCTGTGACTCGGGTGATTGCCACGCATTTGCATGCCGACCATACGGGTAACGCCGGTTGGTTGTGCCAGCAGTGGGGTTGCGAGCTATGGATGAGCCGCAGTGACTTCTATATGTGTAAGGTGATGGCAGCTGACGGGCCGTCGGATGTGCCTGATGATGCGATTAAGTTTTATCGAAGAGCCGGTTTTGATGAGGCGCGGTTAGATCGATATCGCAGCCGCTTTGGTCAGTTCGGGGCAAACATCACACCCTTGCCCTCAGGCTATAGACGTATCATTGATGGTCAGTATATCGATATTGGCGGTCGTGAATGGCGCGCCGTGATAGGCCACGGTCATGCTCCTGAGCATGTCTGTCTGTATTGTCCGGAGCTAAAAATTATTATCGGTGGTGATCAATTGTTACCGAAAATAACGCCTAACGTGGGTGTTCAGCCATCAGAACCTCTGGCGAATCCTCTCAAAGATTGGATTAATTCCTGTGTTCGTTTTCGTGAGTACCTGCCGCCTGACTTGATGGTGTTGCCGGCTCACGAGAGTATCTACACCGGCGTGCATGAACGCCTGACGGCGCTTATTGACTGGCATGAAGTGGCGCTGCTCAAGCTTTATGATTTGTGTGAAGAGCCGAAGCGGGCGGTGGATGTTTTTCCGGCGCTGTTCCGTAGCAAGATCACTGACTGGACGTTTTTCCCCGCCACCGGCGAGGCCATCGCTCATCTGCATTGTGCGTTAGAGCGACGTATGTTGAAAGTTGAAGAGGATGCCGACGGTGTGGCCTGGTGGCGCCAGGCCTGAGTCGGCGTCTACGTTGTCGAGTCGATTACTTGGGTGCGAATCGTACCCCCGCATCAACACGCACGGTGCTGCCGTTCATCATGCCATTGTCATAGATGGCAAGGGCCATCTTGGCATACTCCTCTGGCCGACCCATGCGTTTGGGAAATGCAGCGTCCTTCACTAGGTTTTGTGATGCGGCTTCGGGAATGCCTTTAGTGATGCCGGTGCTAAACAAGCTGGGGGCGATGGTCATGACCCGCACGCCCATGCTGCCTAAATCCCGCGCCATCGTCAGCGTCATGGCGGCTATGCCTCCCTTGGCGGCAGAGTAGGCGACTTGGCCAATCTGACCTTCAAAAGCTGCAATGGATGCCGTATTGATAATCACGCCACGTTCACCGTCGGCATTCGGCTCGTTAGTGCCCATCTTCGCCGCCGCCAGGCGGGCAATATTAAAAGATGACACCAGGTTCAGGTCGATGACGCGCTGAAAGTCCACCAGTGGATGAGCGCCATCTCGCGCCACCGTGCGTTTCGCCAGACCGCCACCGGCTGTATTGCAAACAAAGTGCAGGTGTCCGCCGAGGGCCTCGATGGCCGCGTCAATGGCCGTTTCAGTGCCCTCGTAATCCATGACGTTGACGGGGTGAAACGTGCCACCGAGCTTGTCGGCTACTGCGGCTCCATCAGATGTGGGTAGATCTAAAATGGCGACCTTGCCACCTCTTTCGACCCACAGCTCAGCGGTTGCTAGGGCCATACCTGAGGCGCCGCCGACGATAATTGCGCAGTGATGCAGAATGTCCATTGTTCTCTCTCCGAGTGGATGTTAGTTATTTGAAGTGATTTATCGAACTCTGGCTCTTGCTGCGCTCAGCCATGATCGCGCGCATTGAGCCTGTCAGTGATCATAATCCCGCAGAACGTCGTAGGACTCAAGCGGGCCTTGTGCACTTTTTGCCGGGCGTACGTTGGTCGCTAAAGGGGGGTGGTGATACTGTCTATGCTCATGTACAGTTCATCGTCGCGCTGTCAGATAACTTAGTAATCACTATCTAAAATAAATACGCGCTGGACCCGCTTTACGCCGGCCGGACGAACAATAGGAGATACATGATGACCACAGTCAGTGATCAACACGCCGCGTTTCGGCAAGAGGCGAAAGTTTGGTTGGATGAGAACTTTCCCGCGTCGTTAAGCGGGCGGGGCGCCGAGCTATTGGGTAACGGTGAGGGCAGCGGCTCCCTGACAGGTGAAGCGCTGGACTGGTGTCAGCGATTAGGTAACAAGGGCTGGGGTACCCCCACTTGGCCATCCGCATATGGTGGTGCTGATCTCGACCAGGCTCACACCCGCGTATTACAAGAAGAAATGGGGCTTGTCGGCGCCTTCAATCCTATCCCGTTGCTCGCCGGTATGGGTGTGACGATGGTCGGCCCAACAATCCTGGAGTACGGCACTGATGAGCAGAAAGCGCAGCATCTGCCGCCTATCAGTCGTGGTGAAATTCGCTGGTGCCTAGGCTATTCAGAGCCGAATGCGGGTTCTGATCTGGCGTCCTTGTCGACCCGCGCAGAAGATGACGGTGATGCCTGGCGGGTTAATGGCCAGAAAGTCTGGACCTCTGGTGCGGATATCTCTCAGTGGTGTGGTGCTCTGGTGCGTACCGATCCTAAAGCCAAGAAACATAACGGTATCAGCTTCTTGATGCTGAAGATGGATCAGCCTGGTATTGAGACTCGACCGATCAAGCTGATCTCGGGTTATTCACCGTTTTGTGAAACGTTTTTCAATGATGCCCGGGCAGAGAAATGCGACATGCTCGGCAAGCTTAATGATGGCTGGAGTGTGGGTAAGCGACTACTCCAGCACGAACGAGTCAGCCAGACGGGTGCTAGGGGTACTCCTGGGCCGAAGTCCGAGCCCCTGCAAGCCGTGGCCAAGCGTTATATCGGTAGTGACGCCAGCGGCCAGCTGGCCGATCCTGATCTGCGCATACGCTTAGCAAATCACCTGATGGATGCGAAAGCACATGGTCTGACTATCGATCGTATTACCGCCGAGGCGCGAGGTAATGTCACCGTTAGCGCGTCGGCCTCGATTCTCAAGAATTCGGCCACTCATGTGGCTCAGTCGCAGGCAGAGCTGAGCTTGGAAATCATGGGTCACAACGGTCTTGGTTGGGAGGGTGAAGGTTTCGCGGACCACGAATTGCAGACCGTACGCACCTGGTTGTTCGGTAAGGCGATGTCGATTTACGGCGGCTCATCTGAAGTTCAGAACAATATTATTTCGAAAAATATCCTCGGTCTCCCAGAGACTACCCAGAAGGGCTGATCCGGATACGATAAGGAAGCAATAACATGGCAGCATTAAACGAAGAGCAAAGTATGATCAAGGACCAGGCTCAGGCCTGGGTGACGGAGCAAGCGCCGGTATTGAAGTTCCGGGAGATGCGCAACAGCGGCGTGGAGAATGGTTTTACCCCTCAGACCTGGCGGGCCATGGTTGATATGGGTTGGACCGGGATTATCATTCCCGAGCAATATGGTGGCTCGGGGTTGGGTTACCTCACCTTCGGTGTCGTTCTCGAGGAAACGGGTAAGCAATTAACGGCCTCCCCCTTGTTGGCATCGGCATTGGTAGGCGCGTCGGCGTTGTTACTCGGCGGCAGCGAGGCTCAGAAGCAGGCCTGGTTACCTAAAATCGTTGATGGCTCGGCGATCTTCAGTCTGGCCGTTGATGAAGGTCCCAGGCATGCGCCCCAACGAATAGCCCTGCAGGCCGAGGCCTCAGGCCAAGGGTTCGTTCTTAATGGTTCTAAGACTTTTGTGCTTGAGGGCGTCTCAGCGACACATCTGGTGGTGGCTGCGCGCACCCAGGGGCAGGTTAATGATACCGACGGTATCAGTTTGTTTTTGGTGGCTGTTGATACGCCAGGGGTGAGTTGTTCGCGTCTGCAGACCGCCGATAGTCGTGGCTATGCCAATGTCGACTTCGCTAATGTCGAGCTCGGCAGCGACATGGTTGTTGGCGAGTTACATGGCGCTTCTGGGTTGCTCGACGAGATACTCGATCGTGCTCGCGCTGGTCTTGCCGCTGAAATGCTGGGCACCGCGTCTCAATCCTTTGCTATGACGCTTGATTATCTCAAGACCAGGGTGCAGTTTGGTCAGGTTATTGGCGCGTTTCAGGCTCTGGGGCATCGTGCGGCGGGATTGTTTGCCGAAATGGAGTTAACCCGTTCCTGCGTTGAGGCTGCGTTGCACGCCATAGACAGTGAGACAGGGAAGGTCGGCCAACTATGCTCTCTGTCGAAGTGCAAGGCAGGTGCCTTTGTGTTTCACGCGTCAAATGAATTGATTCAGATTCACGGTGGCATTGGCATGACCGATGAGTTTGATGCGGGCTTTTATCTCAAGCGTGCTAGAGCCCAGGATGCTACCTACGGTAATCAAGCGTTCCATCGTGATCGCTACGCACGACTGCTAGATTTTTAGGCGCTCGTTACGCCGGGGGCATAGTCCTCGGCTGTCTGGCGAGCCTGTAGTTCCGCTATCTTCTTGCGCTTGCGCAGGAAATGAGGCATGCCCTGGGGTTTGTGTAGGGTTATTTTTAGCGGCCGATTACCCAGGTTTTCGGCGCCCCGCAATACGGCCTTGACGTGCTTGAGTTGATCGGAGATGACGACGATATTGCTCTTCATCTCACGATTAAAACGTTCCATTTCGGGGTATCGAAGCTCCAGGTCGGCTGCGTTCATGCGCCGGGCCTCGGCAGTAAACAACGTATAAGACTGATCGATCACCAACCGTGAACCATGGCTGAATTCGCGCAATTGCATCAGCCAGTCACCCACCGTATCTCGCGCCCCCGTGGGTAGCACGGAGTCCGGTGTTGACTCGCTCAACTCATCGCATTCCATAATCAGGCGCTGCCAGACCATAGCGCCGTCAGACAGCATGCTAGTGATGGCGGTATAGTGCTCTGCCCGGTGGTTCTTTTCGGCGGGCGGTAGGGCCCTGGGTGTTCGCCGTTGACCTAGCGTCAGATATATCGCGCACAAGGAGCAGGCCAGCGCAGTCGTAGAAAACGTCAGGGTTACCAGTGTGGGAGTGTCCATACTTGCGCTCGCGGGTGTCAGATTGTTGTCGATTTTTAGTCGTATGTATTACTTATGCACGACTTGTGCCATTCTTCGTTAGCGGCATCTACTGACGGCTTTTATTGATAGCTTGTTGGCGGCCTGCTCGCGACTTGTGTGTTGTTTATGTGGGTCTCGTGAGTAGCGGTGAGTTGAGTTTTTCAAAAAATCAAGAAGTCATGACGCTCAATGTTTGAGTGCTGGTCAAATAATTGACAAAACTGCTGAATCCTAGTGCTACTCATCGGTTCGGTCGCGTGTGATAATTGGTACAGCGACGAGATCTGCGCCAGAACCTATACTTGGTGTCATAGTCGAAATGAGTTACGTCAGTTTAAATGCCTGAGCGAGATCGCTCGGGTTGGATACATAAAAAGAGGTTGCATGAAGATTCCGAAACGACTCCAGCCGCTGCTGGAAGATGGTCTGATCGATGAAGTGGTTGGGCGCCTGATGAGTGGTAAAGAAGCTGATGTATTTATTGTTCGCTGTAGTGGCCAGGTGCGCTGCGCCAAGGTCTACAAAGAGGCGAGTAAGCGCGGGTTCAAGCAAGCAGTGACCTACCAGGAAGGTCGCAAGGTGCGCAATTCTCGTCGCGCCCGAGCGATGGAGAAGGGCTCTAAGTTTGGTCGCCAGCAGCAGGAAGAAATCTGGCAAACAACCGAAGTTGATGCTTTGAAATTGCTCGCCAGTGCTGGTGTGCGGGTGCCCGTGCCTTATAGTTGTGTTGATGGCGTGTTGTTGATGGAGATGATCCTTGACGCAGATGGTGATGTTGCGCCTCGGCTCAGTGACGTCGTGTTTACGCGGGACGAGGCGTTGCGTGATCATGAAGTGATGATGCAATACGTGGTGAAGATGTTATGCGCCGGCGTTGTGCACGGTGACTTGTCAGAATTTAATGTCTTGGTTGACCCCGGCGGCCCGGTGATTATCGATCTGCCACAGGTGGTTGATGCGGCCGGCAATAACCACGCCGAGACGATGCTGGCCCGGGACGTCAATAATATATCCGGCTACTACGGCCTGTACGCACCGGAGCTTCTCGAGACCAAGTACGCGAAAGAAATGTGGGCGTTGTTTGAGGCTGGCGATTTGGAGCCGGAAACCCAGCTTACCGGCTTATTTGCGGAAAGTGATGAAGCCGCCGATGTGGATGCGGTGATGGCTGAAATTGATGCGGTGAGGATGGAAGAGCTAGAGCGTCAAGAGCGCGTGCGCGAAGCTGAAGATGAGCTCGACGGATAAATAAATATGAGGTATGCACATAGTGACTATCTGCTCACAACCGAAGCGCTGGCTGCCAGGCTTAGTGGTGATGCCAGTAAACTACGTCTGTTCGACGTCACGGTAACGTTGGTGCCTAGTCTGCCGGGTTATAAGGCGGTGTCTGGGTTGGATGACTACGCTAAGGATCATATCCCGGGTGCGGCGTTCATGGATATCCCTGGGGATTTCTCGGACACCCGTAGTGGTCTTGGCTTTACTTTGCCATCAGCTGCAGCGCTACAGTCAGCCTATCAAGCAGCGGGTATTGACGATGACAGTCAGGTGGTTTTTTACAGTCACGGTCATATGATGTGGGCAACTCGGGCCTGGTGGATGCTGTATTCCTGCGGACATCGCAATGTCGCGGTACTTGATGGTGGTTTTGCTCGCTGGCAGGCCGAGGGCCGCGATACGAATGCTGAATTGCCGCATTGGCCCCGGGGTGATATGTCAGTGAGTCTTGATCAGGGGCGCTGGAGCGACAAGGCCGAGACCCTTAACGCCATCGATGATGCGGGGGTTTGTACCATTAATGCCCTGTCGCCCGGCGTGTATGATGGCACGGCTGAGATGCACTATGGTCGCAAAGGGCATATCACCAACAGTAAAAATGTGTATTACTCAGACCTGCTCAATGACGGCGGTTTTCGATCAGCTGGAGAGCTCAAACAGGTATTTGCCGACAAGGGCGTACTCGGTCACTCTCGGGTTATTGCCTACTGCGGTGGTGGAATCTCGGCGACGATTGATGCGCTGGCGCTGACGCTAATCGGCCATGACAACGTGGCCGTGTACGACGGCTCAATGAGCGAGTGGGTCAAAGATGAAAGTTTGCCGTTGGTGACGGGTAGCGATTAAGTCGACCCGTTTTGGCCTCTCAGTACAGGTACTCTATCTTGTCGTTTACGAAGGTATAACGCGGGTGTTTGTACCAGCCATAAAACAATGACCAGCGGGGTTCCTTGTGAACCTTGTTGTCATAGACGTGAAGCTCGCCCGTCTCGCCATTCATCCAAAAATCCAGATCGTAAATCTTGTCTGGTTTGCCCACGACATGAAAGTCTGTGCAGGCGAAGTAAATGTTCCCTTCAATTTGCCGCACGGGGTCGTGCACCATGATGAATTTCAGTGCTAGAACCTCATCCGTCTTATCGTCAAGTAGATGAAACACGCCATCAGCATCAAGCTGACGGGTGATGTAGGTTTGCATGGTGGACTTGATGTCTTCGACATAGAACTGAACAGCGCTGTTTTCATCAGCGGCGGGTGCTTTCTGCGCGAAGATTGGCGTTGTAAAAAGCAGGCAGAAAACGCCTGAATACACCATCAGCTGCCGCGAGAGCAGGCGGCTGATAGTGTATCTGAGAGAGTTTGAATATGACCCTAGTGGGTGGTAGAGACGCCCACGGCACGCTAAGAGAATCGTGATGGCCATATCAGTCCGCTGTTAGCGACTTTCTGGCGCTGGCATGTCTGCATGTTCAGCTGCTTCGCCTGCGTGCTCTGCATGTTCCGCCGCTTCGCCTGCATGTTCAGCTGCGTCTTCAGCTGCTTCGCCTGCATGTTCTGCGTGCTCCGCATGTTCTGCAGCGTTGCCCGCATGTTCCTTAGCCTTGGCAGCTTTACCGCCATGTTCAGCAGCGATGGCGAACAAAGGGAGCAGTAACATCAGTTTGAATAATAATTTCATGGTATACCCTCAAGTTTATAGTTTTTCTACACGCAGTATTGATTGTAAAATGATCCGCGTCACGCTATTTTCTATTTATCTTCCGTTGCAGGCAAGGATCTGAGTCTCAAGTTTCGCCGACTTAGGGGCTCCATGACCCAGGCGAGCGGTGAGAATGCCAGGTCTCTAGCTTCAGGCAGGCCCAAATCGTTGGTGCCGCTAGTCGTTGCGCCATTGTCTGCAGGGCGCACATAGCTGCGCATCAGGTAATCCCAACAGCTAAATATGGTCGAGAAGTTGGCGTCGCCATACTGTCGATCAACGGCGTGATGCGCGGCATGAAAGCGCGGTGTCACGATCAGACGTGATAAGGGTTGCTCAATGCGATCGGAAAAATCGATATTAGTGTGATGAAACTGAGCGCACAGACTGATGAGTCCCTCGAAGATAAACCAGGCGATAGCTGTGGGCCCCCAAATGGCGACCCAGATGGCCTTGGCCAATGCTGAAACAATTAACTCACAGGGGTGAAAGCGCAGGGCGGTCGTCACGTCCATACTGGTGTCAGCGTGATGTGCTTTGTGAAAGCGCCACAGAAAATTCACTCGATGATTGGCCCGATGCCAAAAGTAGTCGAGAAGATCTAGCACGACGACAGACGCGAGTATCTCGACCCAGCCCACCAGTCCCAGCCAGCGTGATATACCCCAGCCCTGCTCCTCCACGTATACCAGCCACAGTAGTAAGGGAACGAAGATCAGGGCTCTGACGATCACGGTATTTAGGGCGGCAACACTGATGTGAAACAGGACGCGCTGGAGGCGACTCTGTTGCCAAGGCCGTTTCGGGAAGGCTGTTTCTACACTGAAGAAAAACAACAGTCCTGCAATAAATACAACGAGCTTGCCTGTGTCGAGATCAATATCCATGGCGTGATTATGCGCGTTGCGGTGCCGTTGACAATGATTTTCGTGTTGGGGTGAGCGGGTGGGTCTCGCCCACCCTAATCTCATGTGTGAAGCTACTCCATGGCGATGCTGGCGGAGATGATTTCCAATCGTTCCAATGTGGCTCCACCTCGGCTGCCCTTGGCCTCAAGCGCCTTCAATGTTTCCGTGCCACTGATCAGTTCGCCAAACAAGGTGTGCTTGCCATCAAGGAATGGGGTTGCCTTAAAGGTAATAAAGAACTGGCTGCCGTCAGTGCCTGGGCCCGCGTTGGCCATGCTTAGAAGGCCAGGCTTGTCATGGGATAAGTTGCCAGCGAACTCGCCTGCATAACGATAGCCCGGATCGCCGCTACCCGTACCCGTTGGATCGCCGCCCTGAGCCATAAAGCCGGGGATGACTCGGTGGAAAATCAAGTTGTCATAAAAGCCCATTTGCGTCAGGTAGATAGTGCTAGTGGCATGCATGGGCGCCGTTTCATGAAACAACCGGAAGCGCATATCGCCCTTATTGGTTTTCAAGTCCCAGTAATAGGATTTGCCTGACTCGAAAGTCATCATGGCTGGTTTGCTGAGCTGCTGGCGCCAGTTGGGGTCGGTTGCCGCGGGTGTCTGTTCTTGGAGGGCGACGGGTTCTTCAGTCTGCTCATTAGTGGGTGCCTTAGCAGACTCTTCATTAGATTCCACAACGGGCTCCACAACGGGTTCCACAACGGGTTCCACAACAGAGTCGGGTGAACAGGCGGCAAGGCCTATCAGGCTGAGTATAAGCAGTTTTTTCGCTATCGTTATAGTGGATAATTTCTTCAAGAGTACTCCGTCAATAATTTTACATAGGATCTGTTAGTAGGATCTGTTAATAGGGTCGTGTATATCAGTGCGCTAGTATTCTACGCCAATGGCGTTGGCCTTTAGCAGTGATCTTGATCATTCGCTATAGTACGCGCCAGCTGCGCCTAGGGAAACCGGTGACGTGATCGACGGTACCTGTGTTCGCGGCAAACAAGCACGATGTTTCGACTTATGACAATAAAGGACCGACAGCATGCAGCAGACCGTTATTGGATTGATCCTCGGCTTGGTATTCGCGACAGGCGCGTTGGGCCAGGCGCGTGACCCAGTGGAGTCGGTGCGCTTGACCGTGTTTGACTGCGGCAGTCTGCGCCTTGACGATGTGGCGGGCTTTGGTCTTACCAATGCCGATACGCCCGTTCGGGAATTGTTTGTGCCTTGCTATCTGATCGAACACCCCGAAGGTCGAATGATCTGGGATACGGGCCTGCCGTTAGTGTTCGCGGGGCGGGGCTCTGTTGAGTTGCAACCGGGTACGACGGTGATTTACGAGGCTTCCCTGATCACCCAGCTTGAGCAGCTAGGTCTGGCGCCCACAGATATTAGGTATCTGGCCCTGTCACATATGCATTTTGATCATGCTGGCGCGGCGAACGCCTTTGTCAGCTCAACCTTGCTCATTCAGCGATCTGAGTTTATTGCTGCCTTTGAGCATGCCAGTGAATATCCTGTGTTCGATGCCTCCCTTTACAGTAGTCTGGCAGAAGCCCCGAAAACCCTGCTCGATGGTGAGCACGATGTGTTTGGTGACGGTAGCGTCGTGATCCTGTCTCTACCGGGCCACACGCCGGGCCATCAGGCCTTAGTCATCAATCTCGCTGAAACCGGTCCGGTAGTGCTGTCCGGTGACCAATATCACTTTCGGGCCAGCCGTACCCTGCGTAGTGTGCCGGGGTTCAACGACAGTCGCGATGCGACCCTGGCCTCCATGGACAAGCTGGAGGCGTATCTTGATGCAAACAAGGCCACCTTGTGGATTGAGCATGACCAGGCGCTAGCGAAAAGCCTGCAATTGGCGCCGGCGTATTATCAGTAGATAGCCTGCGGGCATTGTGCTCGGCTGAGTAGGCCCTGGCAGATCCTGACGGATGATCAGGTCAGCTTATTGTGTACTATCACGCTGGGCTTAACAGGTGTCTCTATGGTCTGTTGCGATTATAATCTGTTGATTAGCCTGAATATTTCGGCATTTGTTCGCGTCAAAATTTTATGGCAATGATTTGCGTCAATAGTTCGCGTCAATAAGGAGTGTCATTGTGAACACTGAGATCAAGCTAGATATTGGTTATCTGAAAGTCGCTGCCAAGCTGTGGGGGCCACAGTCAGGCCAGCCCACTATTGCTCTGCACGGTTATCTGGACAATGCCAATAGCTTCGACATGATCGCTCCACACCTGAGTGATCTGCGTATTTGTGCGATGGATTTCGCGGGTCACGGGCTATCTGAGCACCGGCGCCATGGTGAACTGTATTCTGGCTTGAACGACATACGCGACATACTCGCGGTGGCCGATCAACTGGGTTGGAAGACCTTCAATGTGTTGGGTCATTCCATGGGGGCTGAGATAGGCTCGCAGCTGGCGGGCCTGTTCCCAGAGCGCGTCGAGCGACTGATCTGTATCGATGGCTACAGTGGCACGAATCAAGCGACCAACACGCTGGATCATTTCCGCTCGATCATTGCGTCTTCCTTCAAAGCGGCCTCGAACCTCAAAGTGTTTCCGACGTTAGAGGCCATGACCGAGCGGCTGTCTCAGGCGACAGGGCAAAATGCGACGTCTGCGCGCTGCATCATCGAGCGTGGCCACGCCAAGGTTGAGGGTGGCTATACCTGGCGTACTGACCCGCGTATCAAGGGCTCTGGACCGTTTGAACTGGCGCAGGATCAGTTTCATGCACTGCTTGACAGGACAGTGGCAGAAACGTTGTTTATTGTCGCCGATATGGATAATACCTGGCTGAAGCGTTCCATTGATCTGGTGACGTCCAGGGACGATGAGCAAATGACGTTGGTGTCTTTGCCAGGACATCACCATCTGCATATGCAAGAGCATAGCGATCAGGTGGTAACGCTGATTAATGACTTTGTGCATCAGCGTTTGGAAAAGAGCGCCTGAGAAATACAGTCATCGTAGAAATAGCCAACTCACATTGCTAGTAAGGCTGGCACCTGCTGCAGACCATCATAAGGCAGAAAACCAGTGGGTTTGTGGCGCATAGCGAGAATCGACAATCGATCTGCTAACTCATTGCCCTCGACACCAGAGTGGCCTTTGACATGGTCGATGCGCACGCTTTTCGAGAGTGCCAGATAGTCGTCATACATGGCTATGATCAGTTCACGGTTGGCTAATTCTCCCGTTTTCTTTTGCCAGCCGCGGGCCTTCCAGCCCTTGGCCCAAGTGGTCATGGCGTTGATGCTATACACCGAGTCGCTAAGAATTTGTACGCTTAGGCCGGCTTCACTTTTGCTTCGGGCGATCAGCATAGCTTGATGCAGAGCATTGAGCTCAGCGGTGTTGTTAGTGCCGTTGAGGCTGAACAGGCCATAGTGCATCTCAATTAATTTACCTCCCTGGTAGACCACCAGCCCCGAACCTGACGGCCCCGGATTGGGATCGCAGCCGCCATCGCAAAAGATATGAATGTCTTTGCTGCTATCGATGACTTTCGCTGTGTTCTTGATCGGCTTGCCGGCGGTTGATGTCGTGCGCCGAGCAACCTTAGCCGGACCTGCCTTGAAAGCTGCCTCGGCCAACTCTCGGCTCTCAAAGCTTTTGAACTTCGCCCCGGCATGGCCTCTAACGAGAGGGTGCGCAACACTCCAATCGGTGTAAATGCCGGTCTCCCGACCTTCCCAGACTACATAAAATTTGGGTTTCTTGGCTGTCATTTTGAATCTCGTGTGTGCCAGTATCTCGTCAGTGTCTGGTCAGATGAATGTCATTGGCGCGATAGGTTGCCAGTTGAACGACCGGAGGGCAGGTTAGGGCAGGTGTGTGGTGCGATGCAAGTCATTCGGGTCTGTCATTCGGTTCTAGGGTCGGGGCATATTTTACGGTACAGTTCATTACGGCTTCATAATAATAAAAACACGCCGTTAGAGGGTAGTGACCGTATGAACGAATTGAAGGGTCCCCAAGAGGGCTCGCGCGATGAAACGAAACCATTAAGCCACTGGGTGCTCGCGTCCTATGGCGCCCCCGCCACGCCACTGGCGATGGTTGCACTGCCCATGGCAGTTTATTTGCCTGCAGTCTATGCCGACTCCGACGGTTTTGGGTTGGGCTTGGCTTTCGTCGGTATGATGCTGGTACTGGCGCGTATCTTTGATGGTTTTACTGACCCGCTTGTGGGTTTCTTCTCCGACCGCACCCGCAGCCGTTGGGGCCGTCGCAAGCCATTTATTCTGTTAGGCACGCCCATCTACATCCTCGGCATTTGCATGTTGTTTATCCCGCCGTTTACGTTTTCAGAAATAACGGTGCTGGGCATTACTGTCAACTCTGGGTATCCCTGGATGCTGGCGATGTTGGTGGTGACCTATGTGGGCTCAACGATCAAAGACGTGCCTTACAGCGCTTGGGGCGCAGAGTTGTCACGAAACTATCACGAGCGCACGTTGATCACTAGTTGGCGCGAAGGCTTTGCGGTGGTGGGCTCATTAATTGGTGCCTTCACGCCGGCCATTATCTTTTTCTTCGGTTACAGCACGCCGTTAGATGCGGTGTATTTTCTGTCTATGGCCATCGCTCTGGCTATGCCGGTGCTGGTGATCAATATGTTGTTCTCGGTGCCCGAGTTTGAAGTAACAGAAGTTAAGCATACGCCGATCCCGTTGAAAGAAAGCTTTCGCTATGTGTGGAAAAACGATCCTTACAGGCGGCTAGTGATTGTATTTTTGTTCTCTACCATCGGCGCGGCGATGACCAATACACTGAGCTATTTCTT
>JBLHRT010000005.1:0-28372 GCA_047626255.1 Candidatus Azotimanducaceae bacterium | reverse complement strand
TAAATCGTCGGTCGTATAGTCATATATGTGCGAATTCCGAGCGACTTCCGCACGGATCGTCTGCCCTGCAGCCCCGACTTAGCACCTGGCTGAAAACGGGGGGTGATCAGTGAAGACAAGACAAATTGCGGTAAATTGGACATTAAGGCGCCACTTGATCCTTGATTTGGGTATAATTTGGACCGTTTTCATTCGCGAGCCACCTAAAGGAACCATTATGAAAGAACCCGTACGTGTAGCGGTCACAGGCGCAGCAGGACAAATCAGCTATTCACTCTTGTTTCGTATCGCAGCAGGCGAAATGCTCGGTGCAGATCAACCGATTATCTTGCAGCTTCTGGAGATTCCGCCCGCGATGGGTGCGCTTAGCGGCGTAGTGATGGAGTTGGATGACTGTGCATTCCCGCTCGTTGAGCAAATTATTGCATCAGATAATCCTGATGTGGCCTTCAAAGACGTCGATTACGCCTTGCTTGTAGGTTCGCGTCCACGTGGTCCTGGTATGGAACGCAAGGACCTGTTGGAAGCCAACGCGGCTATCTTTTCGGTTCAAGGTAAATCCCTTAATAGCCATGCAAAGAAATCGGTCAAAGTATTAGTCGTCGGTAATCCGGCCAATACCAACAGTCTGATCGCCCAGCGTAACGCGCCGGATCTGGACCCACGGCAGTTTACCGCCATGACACGCCTCGATCATAACCGTGCCATGACTCAGATCGCGCAAAAGACCAGTAAGCATGTCACGCAGGTTGCTGGCCTGACGATTTGGGGTAATCACTCGGCGACGCAGTACCCGGATCTGCATCACACGTTGGTTGATGGTAAGGATGCGTTATCGCTGGTCGATCAAGCGTGGATTGAAGGCGAGTTTATTCCCACTGTTCAGCAGCGCGGTGCAGCTATTATCAAGGCACGGGGCTCGTCGAGTGCGGCTTCAGCGGCAAACGCTGCTATCGAACATGTCCGTGACTGGGCGCTGGGAACCGCAGGTAAAACCGTCAGCATGGGCGTTTACTCTGATGGTAGCTATGGCATCACCAAGGGCTTGATCTATTCGTTCCCGTGCACCTGCGACAAGGGTGACTGGTCCATCGTCCAGGGTCTGGAGATCAATGCCTTCAGTCAGGCGAAGATGAGCGCCACGGAAACTGAGCTGGTGGAAGAGCGTGACGCTGTCGCACATTTGCTCGGCTAAGTTAGCGTCTATCGCCACCGCTGGTTTCACCGGCGGCGGCGATATTTTCCGACAAACTTATCGGACAATCTCACTTGAGAACAGGCATTGCCAGTAATACCACGGCGTCTTGGTCCGATTGGTTAAGTAGTGTCTGGCGACCTGACAGCGCGGTAAGCAACACAGCTTGCTCGCTTTTGATCGTATGCTGCCCCACGTCTGCTGTACCATCGACACCCATCAATACAGCGTATTGCACGATATTAAGCGTGTGCCGCGCACCGGGTTCTAGCCTCATGCTGTGGACCTCAAATTCCGCAAAGTTAACGATTTGGTCAACGGCGCAGCCTTCCTGGCGGGTTATGGATACCAACGTCGGAGCCATCTCAGCATGCAGGTGGGCCCGAGCTATGGCCGTATCGGTGTCCCAGTGGGATTGCGTCAGCACTTTTTGGGCGAACGATAATATAAAGCGTTCATAATGAGGCGACTGAAATTCGATCACGCGTACACCGTGTTGTAGCGAATGGGGCGTGAAGGGTTTTACTTGAATCACACTGCCAACACTGACGTCGTGTAAGGCGGTAAACGTATTCATCGTTGCCAACTGCTCCGCTTCTTCGGTGTTCAAGCCCATATCCAACTGCTGTCGCCATTGCTCCAATATGTCGGGCGCGACCACGGCGTTGGGTAAATAACCTTGGGCTGACCTGATATCGTCGAGTTGTGCGTCGATGCGTTGCCGAATCCGTTGATAGTCATTGACGCATGCCAGGTAAGCCTGGCGAAATGCTGCTTCAGTGGGAAACGCATCGATCATGGCTGGGTTGAAACCAAAACGAATTTGGCCCTTGCCATCTGGCCAGGCTTCGCTATCGATTTGTGTGACGACGTAGACCTCAATTTTGAGTTCGTGAAGCTCTAGGTACAAATCGCCATAGCGCGCCTGTTTAAGCGGTGCCAGAATTTTAAGCAGAATAGGATCGCGATATTCGCCGCCCAGTACCCATCGTGGACTAAGAGCTATTAGCCAGGGCAAAGGGATACCCTCGACCGTGCACACGCCCCTGGCCTCGATACCCGTGTACCAAATTTCCTCGCCCCAGGGTTTGGCTATGGTCACCGGCTCCAGGCGCAGTGGCCGCGAAAGGTTCACAATGTTAGCCGGCATGGACGCGGCGTCGCGGCTGACTCGGCAATACAGGTCGTTGTCGGCGCGCCAGCATTCGCAGTAAAGTTGATAGGTGACCGGCTCTGGTTCGTAATAGGTCTGGAAAGTAAAGTTGAAGCTGACATGACGCTCGTTCACCGCCGTCAGCAGTGCCTCGATAATCGTGGCGGGGTGCTGAATGGCGCCGAGTAATTCCGTCATATTGTCGCTCATTTGATCATGTGGACCTGGCATGCAGCGCCAATGAGTCGGGAATCGATGACTGAATGGGTCGACGCGAGGACAATTATGCCAAAAAACCCGTTGCCATGGGACTGCAAACCACATTTAATCAGTAATTTCTAACAGGCCCCGTAAACTGGCCCCTAAGGACCTGATGACTGAGTCGCGCATATCTGAAACATCTACACTGGAGACTCAGAACCTTAGGGATGCGGTAGCGCGGGAATCGCTGATCATATTCTACCAGGGTATGCCGAGTGCGCTGTTAGGCCATCTTCTGATCTCCATCTTTGTTGTCTTCGCTATGTGGCCTGTGATTGCCAGCCAACAGCTATTTCTGTGGGGTGGGCTTATTTGGCTGATTACTGGGGCCCGCTGGTTAATTGTGCGGCGATTTTTCAAACGCTGGCCACACATCTCTGAGCATGACATGCCAGGTTGGCAGCGTGGCATGACCTCGCTGGGGGTCTTCCAGATGTCGGCATGGGGTTCGGCAACATTCCTGATATGGCCCACTGAAATAGCTTATAAGTTGGTACTCGTCGCGGTGATGGCTGGTTTAATCGCGGCCGGCGGTATTAGGTTGGCGGTTCATCGCAGTTCGTTTTGGCTCTACTGTGTGCCCATTGCGGTGCCAACGATATTTGTCTTGCTACTCGATGGGGGCCGGCTCGAACACACTATGGCGGCTATGGTGATGCTGTTCGGTGGTACCACGCTGTTGTCGGTGAATCGGCTGTCGCACATATTTCTTGAGGGCCTAGAAACGCGCTTCAAGATGCAAGCACTGTCGCGAATAGACCCGCTGACGGGCCTGCTGAATCGTCGTAGTTTTGATGAGTCATTTCAAGATGCCTGGAGTCAAAATGTGCGAGCGAGTCAATCTCTTGGCCTGTTGATGCTGGACGTCGATGACTTCAAAAAATTCAATGATCGTTATGGGCACCCGCGTGGTGACGAGGCGTTACGGGATTTGGCGGCAGTGTTATGTCGGGTCGCGAGTCGAACGACGGATTTATGTGCTCGAATTGGTGGTGAGGAATTTGCTGTTGTGGTGCCAGCAACAGACTTTGAGGGTGCGCAACTCATTGCCCGGCAAATTATTGAACAGTTGAAGTTTGAGGCTATCGAGCATGGTGGTAGTCCGAATGGTCTGCTGACGGTGAGTATCGGTATCAAAGTAGGTGTACCGCAGCGCGACGAGAAAATCGAAGATTTTATCGATGGAGCCGATAGAGCCCTGTATCAAGCCAAAGATAACGGTCGTAATCGCATCGAGGTGGCGCCCATGGAACCCGCGTTGACTAGCGTTCCACTTGATGGGCCACCAGATGCGCCTGCAGGTGAGATTCTGTAGCTGCGGGTTGTTCAGCATCGACCGCTCAAGCAAAAGATCCTGGTCCGATAGCGGCTAGTTCAAAGGCTTGAGCAGGACTACACTGCGGATTATTCGTTAACGCAGTAGCGCAACATGGAACATCAGGCATTTGAACGAGCACGTCAGGCCAGAGATCCGCGTTTTGATGGGCGATTCTACATTGGTGTCAAAACCACGGGTATTTATTGCCGCCCTGTCTGCCGTGCGCGTCTACCGAAGGCAGAAAATATTACCTTTTATGTGTCGGCCGCGGCTGCCGCAGCCGCAGGCTTTCGCCCCTGCTTACGTTGTCGTCCCGAGTCTGCGCCAGGCACGCCTGCCTGGGCTGGCACTCGTACGACGGTTAGTCGTGCCCTGACGTTGATTGGTGAGGGCGCCCTGGATGAACACAGTGTGGCAGCCTTGAGTGACCGCCTCGGTGTCACAAGCCGTCACCTGAGCCGTTTGTTTCAGCAGCACCTCGGGGCGTCACCCGTGGCCATAGCCCAGACGCGACGCTTAGCTACGGCGAGAACCCTGCTGGATCAGACCCACTTACCTGTCACGCAGATAGCCTTCCTAGCAGGATACGGTTCGGTGCGGCGTTTTAATGCGCACTTTGCAGAGACCTACGGTCGCAACCCCACCAGCCTCAGACGGCAGGCCCAGACAGGTGAGCACGGCGCGGTGCGCCTGCGACTGGCCTATCGGCCGCCATTTGATTTTGCCGGCATACTGAGGTTTCTCGCGTTGCGCGGAATTCCCGGCGTGGAGACTGTGACAAGCACACGTTACGCCCGCGCTATTGTGCTCAACGGCAGTCCAGGCTTTTTCAGTGTCGAGCACGAGCCAGAGCAGCGATCTGTGGTTTGCGATATACACGTACAAGACCCGGCGGACTTAATGCGTGTTGTAGCAGGTATTAAGGCTGTGTTCGATCTTGATGCTGACCCGCTAGAGATTAACCAATGTTTGCAGCGAGACCCTGCGCTGGCCGGACTGGTTGATGAAAACCCTGGTCAGCGAGTGCCTGGTGCCTGGGCCCCCTTTGAAATTGCTGTCCGCGCTATCGTCGGCCAACAAATTTCTGTGCGCGGTGCCACTACTGTGATGGGAAGAATTGCCCAGCAATATGGCACGTGTATTGACCGGCAACAGTACTTCCCAACACCCGACCAATTAGCCGTGCTGGCGCCGGAGCACTTGCCCATGCCTCGCGGCCGTGCGCAGGCCATACAATCAATTGCGGCTCAAGTGGCCGGGGGTGATATCGATATGAGTCGCGGGGTTGACAGTGCGGCGCTGATCGAGCAGCTCATACAAATCAAAGGGATTGGCGGCTGGACCGCCAGATATATTGCCATGCGTGCCCTAGGCGATCCTGATGCCTTCTTACACGATGACCTAGTGTTGTTACGGGTTGCCCGTCAACAATTGGATGTCGATGATGGCGCTACCTTGTTAGCGCATTCTGTGGCCTGGCAGCCATGGCGCGCCTATGCCGGCATGCACTTGTGGCGCCAGGCCAGTCAAGCGCCGCAATGATTCGCCCACACTATTAAAGTGACTAAAAAGGTCTAGGAGACATGATGATGTTATACCGCTATATGGACAGTCCGCTTGGTCAGCTTTTGATAGCGGGTGACACAACGGGTTTGCATCTCGTTGGTTTTCCTAAGGGCGAGTCGGCGACGCCGGCCGCCGATTGGGTTCGTGACGAGGATATCTGTAGTGAGGCGGTGACCCAGTTAACGCAATATTTCGCCGGCCAGCGTCAGTCTTTCAGTCTGACGTTATGCCCCACTGGTACAGAATTTCAAGTGGCCGTGCTGCAAGCGCTACAACAAATTCCGTTTGGTGCGACGTGCTCTTATACTGATATCGCACAGGCTATCGGCCGACCCAAAGCCGTGCGCGCTGTGGGTGCAGCTAACGGAAGAAATCCGTTGCCGATTATTATCCCGTGTCATCGCGTAATCGGTAGTAACGGCAGTCTAACCGGTTTTGGCGGTGGTTTACCTGCCAAGCAATGGCTGTTAACGCACGAGGGTCGGCAGGCAGGTTCGGCTGGTTTTTAGCAGCGACACGGTTAAATAGTTAGAGAGGTCGTTAGCTGCTGGTGATAGCCGCAAAGGCCTCGAAGTAATCAGGGAACGTTTTTGCCACACAGTCCGGATTATTAATGGTGATGGGGCTGGGGCCTAATGCCGCCAGAGAGAAACACATGGCCATCCGGTGATCGCCATAAGTATCAATGCTGGCGGGTAATATTTTCGCCGGCGGTGTAATGACAATATAATCATTCCCGGTCTGTACCTCCGCCCCAAGCTTACGCAATTCGGTGGCCATGGCTGTCATACGATCAGTTTCCTTGACGCGCCAGTTGTAGATGTTGCGAATTCGACTCGTGCCGTTAGCAAACAGGGCGAGCATGGCAACGGTCATGGCAGCATCGGGAATGTGATTCAGGTCGAGATCGATAGCTTGCAGTGGGCCACCGCTGACTTCTATCCAGCTATCCTGGCGGTTCACTCGGGCGCCCATTTGTTCGACAACATCTAAAAATGCGATGTCACCCTGCACCGAGTTGCGGCCCAGGCCATTGACCCGGACTGTACCGCCTTTGATTGCCGCCGCGGCGAAAAAATAGGAAGCAGAAGACGCATCGCCCTCAATCAGGTAATTGCCTGGCGATTGATACTGCTGGCTACCGGCAACATGAAATACCTGATAATTATCGTGGCGGGCGGTGACGCCGAATTGCTGCATAATATCGAGGGTAATATCCAAATAGGGTTTCGATACCTGCTCGCCGATAACGTCGATGATGCTGTCTTTTTGCGCAAGAGGCAGGCTCATCAGCAAAGCGGTGAGGTACTGGCTAGAGATGTTGCCTTTGATGCTGACCCGGCCACCTTGAATACGTCCACCTTGAAGCCTGATGGGTGGACAGCTCGGCTTATCCAGATAGTCTATCTCGGCGCCGAGTTGGCGCAATGCGTCTACGAGATGGTCGATGGGACGTTCACGCATATATTGATCGCCGTCGACGACAAAACTCCCGGCACAAAGACTCAGCATGCTGGTCAGGGGGCGAATAGCCGTGCCGGCATTGCCGAGCATAAAAGTACTGTCATCTTGAGGGCTAAAAAGTTGCCCCAATCCATGTACGGTGTAATCAGTAGTGTCGCTATGACGCTCGACGCCGACCTTTAGTTGGGCCAGGGCGTCCAGCATCCGTGCGGTATCTTCGCTGTGTAAAAGGTTTTCCAGATGAGTATCACCGGCTGCCAGAGCCGCCAACAGCAGGGCGCGGTTAGACAGGCTTTTTGACCCAGGTAGATTGACCTGACCCTCGATATGGCGAATAGGTGCCAGTTGAAGAGACTTCATTGATGGGTTCCCCGGGGTTCGATGACGGGTGTTAAGTTGTGCAGGAATTCGGCAAGGCTGTCGGCAATGGTTCGTAGTGGCGGTCTGCCGGGTTCCTCAAGCAGGATGTTGCCTGTGCCGTTGTCGATACTAATAAACAGCTGTGATTCAGGTTCGGTGGTGGCGATAAAGACAGTAAAAGGCTGTTTAAGGCGCTGTTTCGCCATACTGTGCCCGATCAAATTTTCGATTAACCGCTCAAAGTCTTCTGGGTTCCAAAGCTGGATAAGGTTGACCGGCCCGTCATCGGCGCTCGCGGACAAGTGCCCTGACCAATTGCTCGTGTAGTAAGTGCAAATATCGTCATGGATAGGTTGCTCGAGGGCGTGTGCGAGGCCGTCGAAACTCATCATGGGTTGTTGCGGTACAGGCCGCCAGCCGATATAGCCGGGCGCCGTGGTGCTCAACTCGCAAGGCGAGCGCCACTCGGGATCAAACTCGGTCCAGAAGTGATTGTCCTTGGTATGTGCCAGGGCGCGTTCTATATAAGCCTGTAGTGCATGGTTTACACGGATCATTTATCAAGGCTCATTTATCAAGGCTCATTCGTTAAGGCTCAGGAATACTCATTGGCCTGCTAGTTATGTCGCGGCGAGTATACCTCATGCTTGTTGAGTTGGGTTGAATTCCAGCCATCTGGGGCCGCTGTACAATTCATTCTTCACGGCGGTGGCCGCGATCAGGTCGATGCCGTTCGCCGCGTTCGGGGCTACGCAAAAAGTGTGCGATGCGCGTGCGTTGCTCTGGTCCAAGTTGTTTTGCCAGTGTGATCATCTCTTTGTGCATAGATAGTTGCAGGCCATTTGACGCCTTTTGCAATTGGCTCAATGCTGCTGTCAGACCGTCTTCATCAAGGGGGTCTGTAGCGAGTACAGAGCGAAGGTTACGCTGTGCCTGCCGCAGCGACAAGCGCAGCGGTCTGACCTGTGCGGCATGAGCTTGCATTTGTGGTCGTAATTGCTGACGTATTGAGGGGTCCAGATCGCGGAGCATCCAACCTAGATGGCGTGGCATGGCGCCAGAGTGCGGTCTGCTGGCCAGCTTTCCCGCGAGGGCGCCGATAAACAAGAGGTTGATAGTCAGCGAGATGATGAGCGAGATAACTAACCATGATCTGAGTTTTGCGGTTGGTCGTTGCGGGCCAGATGTGTTTGCGTCAGGTAGGTTTATGTCGGTCATCGAGGCATCTCCATATTCTGCGTCAGCGTGTTCGTCGGCGTGTTCGTCGGCATGTTCATCTGTTTGTTCACCTGTTTGTTCACCTAAGGAGCCATCCACAGATCATCGGCTAATCCATTATCGGCAGATAGACCCAGCAGGTAGACCTCTTCGTCCCAGGTGTAACTGTCATCTTGGGTTTCAAGGTTGACGTTGCTGCCGATGGCTAATCCCACCAGTAATGGCAGGCAGGCAACCAGAGTGGGTCGCCAGAAGTCACCTTTGTTGCGGTCTGGCAGCAGCCAAGCAAGCAGACGATCGGCTAGGTTGTCATCCTGACGTGTGGGCAGCGCCGGCGGTAGATTCGCCATGATGCGAGCCTCAAGGCGCCTTCGTTGCAACGAAGGCTGGCGAGTCTCGGCGCCGAAGTCAGCCGCCAAGTTGGCACCAAGTTCGACACCAAGTTCGACACCAAGGTCGACACCAAGGTCGGCATCGAGTAGGGCGTCGAGGCTGATCTGGCTATGGAGATATTGCTGGGCCGAGGCATGAATGCTGATGTGTTGTTGCATGGCTTCGCGCTCGTCCTGCGGCCAACGTTCAGCCCGACTGCCGTAAGCGTCGATAATCTGGGTAAATCTATGGCTGTTCATTATGGCGTGTCCAGTCTAGTTTTCAGATTGCGGCGACCGCGGGCCAGTAAGGATTCGAGAGCGTCGACGGACACCTCCAGAATTGTCGCGGCGTCTTTATTTGATAGCTCCTGATAGTGACACAGGATGATGGCGCTGCGTTGCCTCTCGGGCAGCGTGGTTAACGCCTGCATGACGCGTGAGTTAGCGTGGCTGCGGCTCAACAGCGCGTCCGGTTCCTCGCCGCCGGTAGTTTCCGGGGGCGCTGCGGTCAACACCAGGCGCTGATGTTTACGCAGATGGTCAATACACAAATGGTGAGCAATGCTATGCAGCCATGTTGACACTTTTGCCACCTCTGGCTTATAGCGATCGGCGTGAGTCCACAGGCGTAAAAAAACTTCTTGCAGGATATCCTCGGTATCGGCGTTGTGTCCCATCATGCGCGTCACGTAGTGGCTCATAGGGGACAGTTGACGTGACAACAGTTGCTGATAAGCGTCGCGGTTACCCAGGGTGACCTGCACGATGAGTGCCTCGTCAGTGACCTGCAGCAACTAATTAGCCAGTTTGCATAAAAATGGCGGGCGGAATACCCATCGTCTGATCAGTATCCCCGCCACGGCGTCGGTATGATCAACAGGCAGGTAAGGCATTGGTCTACTGATCCTTGTGTTTTCTTTTGCCCTTCATTCCCCTGTGGCCCTCGGGGCGCCGCAGCTCGTCGACAGAGAGGCTGCCATCTTGATTGCTATCCATGTGATTAAATGCGGCTATTCGCGCTTCATCGGGTGTCACGCCACCGCTGCCATCGGTGTCCATCGCCTGAAAGCGCGCGGTCATCTTGTCAGCGTGTTCAGCTCGTCGCGCCTCATGCTCAGCCATGCGTTCAGCACGATGTAACTCAATTTCGTTGAGGGTCACTGCGCCATCGTTGTCGGCATCAGCGCGAGACATGCGGCCTTCCATGGGCGGTTGAAACTCTTCCATAGAAATGACGCCATCGTTGTTGTCATCCATGCGTTCAAGCATGTGTTGTTGGGATCGACCTTCTGCTGCGAACGTGGACAGGCTGAGTCCGGTTAGGGTCAGGCCCAATAAGCTCAATGACAGGATGTGACGGGTCTTAATAACCATGCTGTTTCTCCTCGGGATAAACGTAAGTGTCATAGCTTTTACGGCCCAGGTATAAATCTCCGTCGCTGTCTTTAGAAATAAATGATTTAAAACGGTTTGACGATAACGAGAATCAATATCGGAATGACAATCAACAGGGCAGTCTCGTTGTAAATCCGAAAGAATATAGAAGAGGCAATAGTCTCGTCGCGGGCCATCTGCTGGATATAGCGGTACGACTGGCCGTGATACGCCAACAGTAGCACGACGAAACCGAGTTTCGCGTGCAGCCAGCCACCACTAAAGCCAAAGCCTAGCCAGAGCCAGGTGCCTAGTGCCAGAGCAAGCACAGCCATGACGCTCGAGAAGCGGAAAAGCTTCTGTCCCATGATAATGAGGCGTTTGACATCGTCATTTGCCTGGCGGCCTTCAACATAGTGCACGAGGATACGTGGCAGATAAAATAAGCCAGCCATCCAGGCCATAACAAACAGGAGGTGAAAGGTTTTTATCCACAGCATAAGGCGTCTCGTTAATTATCCGTTTGAATTGGGTGCTATTGTACAATGCCTAGCGCGCCGCCATCGACGCGAATATTCTGTCCGTTGATAAAGCTTGCGCGCCGGCTGCAAACGAATACCACGACATCGGCGACTTCCTCGCGCGTGGCCATGCGTCCCAGAGGATTGGGTGCATGTTCTTTGACGATCATAGCCTCGGCGGTCTCGAACGTATCACCCCATCCAGCCTTGATGGCCTTAGCAAGATAGGCCTGCTCAACTTCCTCGGTACGAATCAAACCCGGCGATACTAGGTTGACGGTGATGCCTGTGCCGCTGAGTTCCTGGGCGAGGCCCACATTCATGTTGGCCAGGGCACCTTTAGCCGCATAGTACTGCGGCGATACCTTGTTTGGACGTGTAGAGCCGACGGTGCCAAGATGCACGATACGCCCCCAGCCCTGCTGGCGCATCATTGGGCTGAAGCCCTGGACCATACGCAGGCCTGCAAGCGCATTTTTCTGGTACGAATCGATCCAGTCGTCTGTGCTGCTAGATTGCCAGCGACCAGGGGCGGCCGTGCCGTAATTGTTGACGAGAATATCGACGTGGTCGGTGAGTTTCGTGACCGCGTCGATGACCTGGGTTGAGCCTGCCTCGGTGCTGATATCACCCCAGACTATATCAGTCTGATGAGACTCGGCATCTTTAAGCTGTGTTGCCAGCGCGATCGCGTCGGTTTCATCAAGGGCGTGGAATATCACTCTTGCACCCTCTTTAGCGAGATGCTCGGCAATGATCAGTCCCGTACCTCGGTGGCTGCCGGTGACTAGCGCGACCTTATCACTAATGCCTAAATCCACGAATCATTCTCCTTTTTGTGCCAGCTGCTATTCCCGTCAGCCAACTAATTTCCTATAGTCACGCGCTCTTCGATCACGTGCTATGCCAATGTTTGATTTTAATAATCTGTTGTTTCTCTTGCTAGTCGGTCTGGGGGCTATGGTCCAGACGTTAACCGGCTTTGCTATGGGCCTCATTATCATGGGCGGCGTTGCCGCGCTGGGGCTGGCCTCTATCAGTGACACGGCGGCGGTTGTTTCACTGGTTTCACTACTCAATACCGTGCTGGCCCTACGCCGCTGCTATCAGTTTATCGACTACTCCTATGTTATCTCTCTTGCCTGCGCGATGTTACCGGCATTAGTGCTGGGGGTGTTCATGATGAGTTACTTGGCGCAGGTCTATGTCGATGGCTTGCGCATGCTGTTGGGGTTGGTCATTGTCACGGCGGGCACTCTGCTGATGTTGACACCCAAGCCATACGCTACTGCCTCGGGTGGTCTCAAGAAGGCCCTTGCCGGCGTCGCAGGGGGGCTGATGGGCGGCATGTATGGCGCCGCCGGTGCTCCTCTGGCCTACCTGATGTATCGCCAACCGCTGGCCATTAATATCGTTCGCGCCTCATTGTTAGGGCTGTTTGCTATGTCCACGTTGGTGCGTACGGTGGTCGTAGGGGCGGCCGGTCAAATCAATCACAATGTTGTGAGCTTGTCAGTATTGGCGATGCCTTTGGTGGTGATTGTAACCCTTGGCACCGTGCGTATCAGTCATCGGATACCAGACGCGCTCGTGAGGCGCTGCGCTTTTGTACTGTTGATTGTGCTGGGTTTGTTTTTAATGTCAGGAAGTGGTTGATTCAAGGTCTTTTTGCATCCACAGCGTGTCCCAGTACGTGCCGAATTTTCTGCCAACTTCAGTGAGTAGGCCCATCTCAGTAAATCCAAGCTGCTGGTGTAGACTGACACTGGCGAGGTTTGGCAGGGTGATAATGCCGTAGCAGCGATGCACGTCGTATTGCTGCAAATTCAGTAGCAATTGGTTATATAATTGTTTGCCATAGCCCTGACCCGTCATACTAGGGTCAAGGTAAATGCTGCATTCTACCGATGTATCGTAGGCGGCCTTGGGGCGGAGTTGGGCGCTGGTGGCATAGCCTGCCAGTTGCCCGTCGACGATAAGTACCAGGCACTGGTGGGCTGAGTCAGGCTGGAACTTGTCTAGCCATGGGCGACGTGTCTCAGGGGTAAACGGCTGCAAGTCAAAGGTGATTGAGCTATTGATGACATAGTGATTGTAGATATCTGTCAGGGTGGCAAGGTCGTCCTGCACGGCGTGACGTATCTTAGCTGTCGGGGTGCTCCCCGTTGGCGATTGTGTTGCTGATTTGATGTTTTGGTCGGTCATGTTGAAATCATAAACCATTCGTCCGAGACGCTGTAATATATCAACGCATTTCACCCTAGTAATTTTTAATGAGAAGCAACAAGAAGCGATTAAGCTATGAGTGAATTTGACGACATTCGCCCCTATCACGACGATGAAGTTGATGGGGTTCTGGCCAGCCTGCTGGCCAACCAAGATTTTCTTGAGTTCATCGCCCGATTCAAGCTGCCGCGACTCAATGCTACGTTGCCTGGGTTCGCGGTCTATCTGGTGCGTCTGGTCCTGGCGCGTCAAGTACGCAAGGTTCACAGCATTAAGGATTTCCAGAAGATAGTATCCAGCTATGCGCGAAAGTTGGTGTTGGAAACCATGGATGGATTTCGCTACCTGGGTCTCGAGCATCTGGATCCAGATGAGTCCTATTTGTATGTGGGTAATCATCGAGATATTGCCGGCGATTCCATGTTGGTTGATTACGCGTTGTACTTGGCTGGACGTGACACGGTGCGTATCGCCGTTGGTGATAATCTGGTGCAACGCCAGTTCGCGACCGACTTGATGAAGCTGAACAAGAGCTTTCTGATTCGTCGTTCAGAGACGGGAGCAAAGAAAATTTATGCCGCCCTGCTAGAGTCATCACGCTACATTCACGCCTCTATTGCCTCGCGAAATTCTATCTGGATCGCCCAGAGCGAGGGTCGTGCCAAAGATGGCATTGATCTCACTGATCCGGCGCTGGTGAAAATGCTGACTCTGGCAGAGCGTAAGCAGGCGATCGGCACCACCGTCAAAAACCTGCGCATTGTGCCCGTATCAATAGCTTATGAGTATGACCCCTGTGATTTATTAAAAGCCCGAGAACTGCATAGTCTTAAGAGCCAAGGGGGCTATAACAAGGCTCCTGGAGAAGACCTGCAGAGCCTAGTCAAGGGCCTGGGTGAGTTTAAAGGTAAAGTAACCTTGCGTTTTGGCACACCCCTGGGGGACCAATTCGAGATTGCCGAGCAAGTGGCGAGTGAGATTGACCGGCAGATTCTCGATGGTTTGCAGCTCTATCCTATTAACTACTGGGCATTGGAGCAGCTCAGCAAGCGTGGAGCTAGCGAGGCCGAAATCGCAGCGGGAGGCGTCAATCACTACAACACTGTGTGGCAACAAGTTGCACATCTTGCTGATCTCGACAGCCTGTCAGTGTTGACGGATCGTTTTGATAACTGTCCGCAGGAATGCCAGCTCGAGTGGTTGCAGATGTACGCTAACCCCATCGTTAACAAGGTTGATCATGGGTCCGCGAATCTAACGCCTGAATAAAGGCGTTAGCGTCAGTCTGGTTAGTGCCGACGTGCTTTTAAATAGTTAGTCAAATAGCCAGTCAGTCAATCAGTCAAACAGTTGCAGTGAGGGTTCTGAAAGTTTGGCCCACTGTTCGCGTAACTCCAATATATGCTCGGACCAATACCGTTCGGTGTTAAAGAACGGGAAGGCGCGAGGAAAGGCCGGGTCATCCCAGCGGCGTGCAAGCCAGGCGGCGTGGTACATCATACGCAGCGTGCGCAGTGGTTCGATAAGTCGTAGTTGGGCGGGGTTGAAATGGCAAAATGCTCGGTAGCCTTCCATGATCCTGATAATTTGTTGCTGTTGCGTCTCCCGATCACCAGACAGCAGCATCCATAAGTCTTGGATGGCAGGGCCGTTGCGGGCGTCGTCAAAGTCGACAAAGTGCGGCATATCATCCCGCCACAGAACGTTGCCCATATGACAGTCGCCGTGCAGGCGGGTGCTCATGTAGGTCGTCGCTGCGAATATCTCATCTAATTCGCCCAGCACATATTCGGTCACAGAGTTATAGGCGGGTTGTAACTCCAGCGGGATAAAATTGTTCTCAATGAGATACGTTCTGGCGTTATGGCCATAATCCTGCACAGAAATACTGGGCCGCGTCTCAAAGGGTTGGTCCGCACCCACCGCATGTATGCGGGCGATATGACGGCCGAGAATTTCTAGGTTGTCGAGGCGGTCTAACTCCGGCGCACGACCACCGCGACGCGGATACAAGGCGAAACGAAAGCCTGAAAATTCTGTCAAGGTGGTGTCGTCCTTGATTACCAGTGGTGGTACTGCCGATATCTCATTGTCGTGCAGTTCTTGGCTGAATGCATGGTCTTCCAAAATCTGTTCGTCGCTCCAGCGTGCCGGCCGATAAAACTTACCGATCAGGGGTTGGCCGTCATCAATACCAATCTGGTAGACGCGATTCTCATAGCTGTTGAGTTGCAATATACGGGCGTCGCAGGAATAGCCGACGCTCTCGACGGCGTCCATCACCAAGTCTGGCGTTAAGGTGGTAAACGGGTGTGTGCTTGGACTCAAAGACAAAGGTGTACCTGTCAGGTTGGATCAGAGAGTAGCGCAACCGTCTTTATCTGCAGAAAAACAGACATGCCCGGTTGCAGTCCGAGTTGGGCTAGGGACTTACGTGTAATGCGGCTCAGGATATAGTGTTCGCCAACTTTAATCCGGATTAATAGTCCGGGTTGCTCACCGACAGGTTCGATTTCGCTGACAATCCCCGTCAAAATATTGAGTATGCTGGTTTCGCTGGGGGCTTTGAGTGCCAGGCTGACGTCCCGTGCAGGGATGCGCAAGCGCATGCGTGAGCCTACTGATTCACTGCGTAGGCTCACATAGAGCGACTGATCGCCGAGACTCAAGCGGGTCAATCCATAGTGTGGGTCGTGCTCAGTCACCTGGCCCTCGACGACGGCGGCGACCGCGTCGCCTAGGTGGCTGTTGATCGATAATGAGGACGCCAGGTCGAACACGCTGCCCTGATCGGTGATGCGGCCTTGATCGATGAGGTAAACCTGATCGGCCAAGTATGTGATTTCGTCCAGGGCATGACTGACATACACAACAGGTATGTCCAGACGCCGGCGCAGGCTGTCGATATAGGGCAGAATCTGTAGCCGCGCGGCGTGATCCAAAGCCCCGAGGGGTTCATCCATCAGCAAGCATCGAGCACCGCTGAGCAGAACTCTGGCAATAGCGACACGTTGGGCCTCACCCCCGGACAGTTGGGGAGTGCTGACATCCAGCAGGTGGCTGATGCCGAGCCAATGACTCACCTCGGTGAGAGACATAGGGATGCTGCCACGTCGACGTCGAACCGCGTAGGCCAGGTTACCGCGCACACTCAGATGGGGGAATAGTTGTGCTTGCTGGAAAACATACCCCACGCCCCGAGCGTGTGCGGGTACGAACTGGCGCGAATTTTGCCAGATCTGGTCGTCACTGATGATGCTAATCTGATCACCTCGTGCGCCGCGCTCCAGACCGGCGAGCAATCGCAGCACGGTACTCTTGCCCGAGCCAGACGGTCCATACAGAGCCGTAACGCCCTTGCTGTTGATTGCCAGGTTTAACGCAAGGGCAAAGCCCGTATCACGCTGCAACTGAATGTCGGCGGCGATTTGCATCGTCAGCGCGCCCCCGCAAAGCGCATCTGCCAGTGTCGATTGATGCTATAGACCAGCAGTAATAACGCAAAAGAGAACACCAGTAGTCCCATGGCAAGCACATGGGCGGCGCCATATTCCATTGATTCCACGTGATCAAACAGGGCGATGGACAGCACGCGGGTCTCGCCGGGAATATTGCCGCCGATCATCAATACAATGCCGAATTCACCGATGGTATGAGCAAATGCTAGACAAATAGCGGTAACAAATCCGCGCCGAGACAGGGGTACGACCACTGACCAGAAGCGATCCAGCGGCGCGGCGCCGAGGGTGGCTGCCGCATCAAGTTGTGCCTGCTGAATATTTTCAAAGGCCACCTGTAATGGCTGCACGTAAAACGGCAAGGAGTAAATGATTGAGCCGATCACCAGGCCACTAAAGGTAAAGGCGAGGTACTCGCCGGTTAACAGCCACCAGCCTTGGCCAACCACGCCATCTGGTGCGAAGGCCAGCAGCAGATAAAAGCCCAGCACCGTTGGCGGCAGTACGATCGGCAAAGCAACGATGGGCTCGATGAAAACACGGGAAAAATGCGTCGTGCGTGCCAGCCACCAGGCCAATGGCGTACCAATGACTATCAAGATCAAGCTAGTCGTTAGCGCCAGCTTGAAGGTGATCCAAAGCGCGAGCAGGTCGGGATTCGCTAACATATGGCAGTCTCTGCAGCGCAAGTATGTGTGCATAGTAGCACCGGCACGGACCGTTGATGGCAGGCGATCACGTGCTCAAAAACGACTCGCTTTTGTCCTGGCTAAGGCGCTCGATAAAATCGTTAATCAGCCAGCCAGAGATCGATACCATGGCAGGCTTGTGGGGCATGTTCTGATAGTGGAACCATTGGGCATCAGCGATTTCAGATTCTTGTAAAACAAACTCACCACTGTCGTACTCGGCATGAAAGCCTAGCATGAGTGAATTGGGAAACGGCCAGGGCTGGCTAGCATAGTACTTCAGGTTTTTGATACGAATACCGACCTCTTCGTGCACTTCGCGGTGTACGGCTTCCTCGATGGATTCGCCCGGCTCAATAAAGCCTGCTAGGGTCGAATAAAAATTACCCCGTGCTCTTGCACCGCGTGCCAACAGTAACTCTTCGCCGCGAGTTACGAGGACGATAATCGAGGGTGAAAGACGCGGATAAAACAGCTGTCCACAGGGCACGCACTGGCGAGAGCGATCCGATGCGTCGACGTGTGTGGCCTGACCGCACTGGCTGCAAAATTGGTGGTTGCGATGCCAGTCAATAATTTGCTTGGCGCGGCCAATGAGGTAAAACGTCGGCTGGTTGACATGGCTGAGGAACGACCAGAGTGTAGTGAAGCTATAGCCTTGGGGTTCATCGGCATCAGGGTCGACCTCGTTGACGTACACGGGTATGCCGCCTACCTGCCCTAGATAGTGTTCCGACACGCTATCAAGGCCAAGCCAGCGCCACTCATCCTGATTAAGTGGACGCCAGTCAGCGTCATCATCGATAGATAACACTTCGCCATCAGAGACCACGATATGAAAACCGTCAGTGGTATCAGCAGATGGCTGAGTACCAGACTCGAATGCTTGCTCAAGATCGAAGTGTGTCCATTCCATGGTGTCGTGGTGCTCTGTGTATTGATAAAGGGCGCTATGAAAGATGCTATGAAGCGAGGGCATTCGTAGCGGGTTAATAGTTGGTTAGCTAAGCGTTTGAAAACGTTAACTTTAGCACATGCCCGTGGCGAGGGCTGCACTATTGCGCTATTTCGGCGCCGGGGTTCTCGCCAGCGTCAGGATTTCTATCGTCCCTGCGCCTGCCCGGCGCAGGCAGCGCGTTAACTCGGAGACCGTGGCGGTCGTGGTCATGACGTCATCGACGATGACGATATATTCACCGT
The DNA here is from genome assembly GCA_047626255.1 of Candidatus Azotimanducaceae bacterium. Classification (GTDB taxonomy): domain Bacteria; phylum Pseudomonadota; class Gammaproteobacteria; order Pseudomonadales; family Azotimanducaceae; genus UBA4582. Next base: position 9,995 of record JBLHRT010000005.1, on the reverse strand, counting down.
GTAATGGCGTGTCGACGGCAAAGGCGCCGCGAATATTCGCACGTCGGTCTGCGGCCGTAAGCCCCTTTTGATCATTGGTTTGCTTGACCCGCCGGCAGCGCCGCGAATCCGTCGGAATGCCGGTCTGACGGCTCACTATTTGGGCGATTAGGTCGGCCTGATTGAAGCCGCGTGACTTTAGGCGACTGGGATGCAATGGCATGGGTAGGAATAAGTCTGGTCTTGAGTGAGGTTGTTGGGCCTGTTCTATAAGTTGCTGCTGGTAGCCTGCGGCTAACACCTGGCTGAGTACTTCTCCGATCACTAATTGTCGATATTGTTTGAACTCAGTGATCAGTTGCCGAATCGGTGGTGCGTAGTTGAATGCGCTAAAGCTGCGGTCAAAAGGTGGTGGGTTCACCAGGCACGGCGCGCAGTAGCGATTGAGGCCCGGCGCCCGGGCGCGCAGGTCTAGGCCGCATTGTTGGCAGGGTGTGTGAACGCGCGGTAGGTCGGCCTCGCAGGCGCTGCATAGATCCATAGCGCGGTGGCTTCGGGCATGGCAGAGAATGCAGCGGCCAGGGAAAAATCGAAAGCTGGCGGTGGCACAACGCGTCGCTGCGATGGAAAGCCAGGAGTATGGTGAGGCCATAATGTGGCCGGGTGACTATGAATGCAACAGGATAATCCCGCGCGAATAACGCTAACAGTTGCGATAGAGAGGAAGCGCGTCCGTACAACGCTATGCTGAGCGTGCGTAAAGGACGATGTTGCAGGTGCGCGGTGATGCATGCCAGCGTTGTTGTTAGTTTGATTGTTAGTTTGATTGTTAGTTCAACCCGGTTCCTTCTCGGTGCGTGGTTTGGGGCAGGGGTGAGCTGTCAGTCTGGGATCACAGACTCTGATGTTACTGAGGTAAGTTGACCAGACGGCTATCTCGCTTTCTTCGATCCCTTCAATATTTGCGGTACCATTGTCAAAAGTCGACAGACGTTTGACCAACCGAACAAAGTAAAAATAGTCCTTGCCCTGGATCACTTTGAGCATGCTGATCTCGCCGCGTTGAGTGAAGACGTTATTGCCGCACAGCATCAGACGAGTCGATGTTTTATAGTTATTTTCGAGACCGGAGAAGAGATTGTAGTCCTTCAAATCACTGCATCTCTCGCGAGTTTTTTCGACCTCACGCAACAGTGTCTCAAGGGGGTCAAGGTCGGTTAGTGCTGCGTGGGATTCAAAAGACAGGCGCGTTTGCCAGTTGTCTGGTGTCTGGTCGGCAGGTATATAGTCAACCAGTCGAGTACGGGTGTTATTGAGTTGGTCGACAATTTGCCAGCCCTTCGGCGGCGCCGCGAGTAGTTGTTCATCGATGATGGGCCGCGTCGCGCTCGTCGTGTTTGCAGGCTGATTCGCACAGCCGATAGCAAGGCATGTTAGCAAGCCAAGGCTAGTCTGCCGAATAGTCCGCCTCACAAGAATGCTCCGAGATAGGTCACAAAGGTTCATTTAAGCACGATTTAGCTGTGGCGCCGACATGGCGAGCGAGGTGATGACCAGTGGCTCGTTAGCAGCCCTGAGCGGCTTGTACAGACAAACCCTGAGCGGCTTGTACAGACAAACCCTGAGCGGCTTGTACAGACAAACCCTGAGCTGTTTGTACAGGCAAGGTCTAAGCTGCTGGTATACACGCTTGTGGCTACAGGAGATTGAAAGCCTCATCCTGCAGGGCAATCAAGCGTTCGACCCAGTTTTCAATGCGCTGTAGTTCAGGCGCCGTGATAGAAAACTCCGTGGCCAGTTCGGTGATCACGCAGCGCTCTTCAATCTCATAGGCGTTATCGGCATAGCCTAGTTGAACCAGCGACATCAGTACAATCACCCGGCTTCGGCGCTGGTCAAACAGTTGCGCAAGGCCCTGTACGGGCAGGTAGTGCGCCTCGTACTCATCATCTATAGCCATTTCGGTTCGCATATCTGCGAGCATTGCACGCTCGCCAGTGCACAATTCTCCGTCCGATACGACGACATTGTGAGCTAGGCACAAGAAGGTTTCTTTTTGCTGCTGATTGAGTGTGGCAAGGAACATAGGTTGGCAACGGTTTATGATTATTATCGAATCATAGGGCAATAAAGACCCAATGACGACAATTCAGCGGTCTGTACCCATTTTTATGCTTCTGGCGCGGTGAGCACCAGACTGTACTCAATGATCTCTTCGTCCTTCAGCGTTGTGACTTTAACCTGGTCGCCCGGCGCAAATTTCTCCAGAGCAGACAGCAATGAGTCCTCGTTAGTGACCGGCTGATCATTGATGGCGATGATGACGTCGCCCAGATGAATCTGACCTCGATTGTCTTCTCGCACACCCATCATGCCCGCCCTGTCTGCCGCTAGACCGGCTTTGACGGAAAGGATGGCGATACCCTTGACGCCGAGGCGCTTGGCCCAGTAATCAGTGAGCGTCTCGATACCTAGCACGGGACGGTAGAGCTTGCCGTACTCAAGAAGTTGTGGAATGAGATTGCGCACTGTATTAACAGGAATGGCAAAGCCGATGCCAGCGCTGGCCCCGCTAGGACTGTAGATTGCCGTGTTGACGCCCACCAATTGCCCTGATGAATTCAGTAGTGGCCCGCCAGAGTTTCCAGGGTTGATGGCGGCATCGGTTTGAATGACGTTTTTAATCGTTCGGTTGTTGGCGGCCTTGATTTCTCTTCCTAGGGCGCTCACCACGCCTACGGTTAATGTTGTATCGAGGGCGAACGGATTGCCTATCGCGAGTACTTTGCGCCCTACAGACAGATCATTTGAGTCGCCAAGATTAATAGGTTTGAGTGTCTCCCCGGGAGCTTGAATACGCAGCAGGGCGATGTCTTTTTCGGGCGCGGTGCCAACGACCTTAGCGTCAAAGGAATTGCCAGATTCTAAGGTGATGATGATACGGTTGGCGCCGTGAATAACGTGATAGTTGGTGACAATCAGACCATCTTTGTCCCAGATGAGACCCGTGCCGGAGCCCCGGGGGGTCTCCATGACATTCATAGAAAACAGCTGCCGGCGTACCAATGTATTGGTGACAAAGACGACAGAAGGGCTGACATCGCGAAAGACGGCGATATTGTTACTTTCGTCGTCTGTCAGAAAAACATTGCCAGGCGGGCCAGCGGCAGGCAAGTGCGCCGCAGTAGATGCTATATTCGTATTGTTGGTCGTGGCAAACACCGCCACGGCTGCGGCCAGGCTGACGATAATGAAGGCAATGAGTTTTGTTTTCATTGTTGCTGAATGTGTCCTGTGATCTGCTCCATCGATGCTGATGGGGCGCTGTCTACTGAGTCTCAGTGGGCTGAGCCTCAGTAGTCTACAAGATTTCCTAGAGGGTTGTAGGCTTGATCTTGCCTACCGTCTGAGTTGCTGACATGTGGTTGTTCAGATCAAGAATATCTGCCGGCGATAGGGTGCCGACCACTTGCTTCAAACGTAGAGTATCTTTGATGTACTGGTAGCGGGCGCTGGCGTACTGGAACTGTGCAAGAAACAGGCGCTGCTGGGCCAGCAGTACATCGACAATGTTACGGGTGCCCACTTCATAGCCTGTTTGGGTCGCGTCTAGTGCGCTTTGGCTGGACTCGATGCCGCGCAGACGTGCATTGACACGGGCAACGTCAGTATTGATTGCGGTATACAAGGTCCGAGTGTCTTCAACCACGGTTCTCTGTGTCAGGTCAAAGTTGCGTTGAGCTTGATCTAGCAGGTAGCTGGTTTGTTTGGAGCGGGAGCGAATCGCGCCACCATTATAAATAGGCACGTTCAATTGCAGTGCCATAGCGCGTTGTTCCGATTCAACGCCGTTCGCGCCGAAAAAACCGACACTACCTGAGTTGTTATGATTAATCGTCACCTGAGCATCGAGGGTGGGTAGATGGCCGCTACGGGCTATTTGAACTTCCCTACGCGCGGCGTTAACGCCTTCTTGTGCCGCAAGCAGCGAATAGTTCTGCTGCAGGGCCGCCTTAACCCAGGCCTCTTCATCTCGGGGTTCGGGGAATTCAACGGGGAATTCTGAACTCAGGCTGGCCACTTCATAGAACGGCTGGCCCGTTAGTCGCAGCAGAGCTTCGAAGGTAACACTCTGTGCACCTTCGGCTTCAATGACATTAACGGTAGACGAATCAAAGGCTGCTGTAGACTCCAGTACGTCAGTAATGGCCACGAGCCCAACGTCAAACCGCTGCTGAACTTGCTCCAGTTGGCGCTGTACCGCCTCTCTCTCCGCGTTGGAGGCGCTCCAGCGATCCTGCGCCTCAAGGATATTGAGGTAGCTGTCTGCGACTCTGAAAATCAATGCCTGCTGTTCGGCGGTAAGCTGCGCCATGGCTTGAGCCTCTACATTTTTGGCTTGTTGAAACGTGAACCAATTATTGAGGCGAAAGATGGGCTGGCTCAGGACGGCTTGCCAGCTGTTGTTATTAAAGCGTTCTGGCGCGTTAAACGGCGGCGCTGCAGAAAGGATCTCACGTTTGTTCGAGGACGTTGAGATGCCAGCACTAATATTCGGTAACAAGCCGGCGCGTGCCTGGTTGATGCCTTCGCGATTAGCCATGTACCCGGCATTGGCTGCTGCCAGTTGTGGATCGTTGTTCACGGCCAGATTATAAATTTCATCTAGTGAGGCGCCATAGACGGGCGCCGCTAACAAGGTGGAAAGTGCTAGCGCTGCAGGCAGATGGAGGGTCAATCGCGGGCTTTTGAGCCGGCTGATAAAGGATCCAAATTTCATATTTATTCCTTACAATACCAAAGGCAGTACAAATACATCAGTAGAGCGTGCAGCTTACGCATCTATGCCTTACCTTGCCAGTGAGGTGCGACAATACGATGTGTATACGCGATTGGCTGCGTCTATAGGTGACGAGCCATCGAAAACATATTGTCGCAGGTATCTGGTTTTGACGCGAGTACCCTTCCACGGGTTTAAGCTGGCTAACTGTTCGACCAACTGTTCGACCAACTATTTGGCCCCTAAAAAGGTCTAGAAAAGACCCCGAAACTGCTGGTTATGGCGGATTCTAGCCATCCTGCGAGTGCAAAACAATGATCCTCGCGGAACGGCCTAGCAACGATTTGCAGGCCGATGGGCATACCCATCTCGTCAGTGCCGCAGCGGATGGTGATGGCGGGCCAGCCTGTCAGATTGTAAGCCAGCGTGTAGCTGTAGCCCCGCATATCCTCTTGTGCTTCATGTCCGATGGCCGTTTCGGCATTGACGGGGCAGATCAATACGTCAAAATCCTCGAAGTAGCTGAGCATGGAACTACGATAGTTGTCCCACAAATTGATTGTGTGATTGAATTCCGATTGATCGATCATCGGCCGCGACTGTGACAGGCTGTCGGCAATTTGTGGCGATGGCGATGTGGTGCGGCAGTCTTCTAGGAGCAAATCCAGCGTGTCGCCGCCATCAGCGCCGAATAAGCGCGCATAGATGAAGCTGGCCATTTCCAGCCCTGAAGGGCGCGCTTCACTCATGCTGAAATCATTGTCGCGAAGTAGCGCCAGAGCATCTTTGATGGCCGCAACAATGGCAGCAGTGGGGGTTTTGATCCCATTATCGGTATGAAAGCCGATACGTAACTGCCGCACATCAATGGCGTCGCTGGCATAGCGCTTGGCGTCCACCCCGTTAGGGTCGAGGAGGTCAGGTCCTTGGATAATGTTTAGCAGGTACTCGAGATCCGCCACTTGTCGCGCCATGGGGCCCGGTTGTGACAGGGGCGCAAGCAGACCTGAGGTAGGCAGGGCGTTGCCGGTGCAGGGTACGCGCCCGGTCGTGGGCTTGATGCCCGCAATACCGCAAAAATGACTCGGCAGTCGAATGCTGCCCCCGGTATCCGTACCAATATCAAAAGGCGTCGCGCCGGCGGCGATCAGGGCTGCGGCGCCGCCACTGCTGCCCCCCGGGGTACGGGTTAGGTCATACGGGTTGTTGGTTCGCCCATAAACCAGGTTGTCTGTTTTGAATGCCAAGGTGAATTCAGGGGTATTGGTTTTGCCGAGTAGTATGCCGCCAGCATCCCGCAGACGGGCAACGCAGGTCGCGTCTCGACCCGGACGGAAGTCCTTGCGACCCATGGTGCCCCAGGTCGTCACAGCATCTTTGGTGTCAAGGCTATCCTTGATGGTCATAGGAATGCCATGCAAGGGCCCATGGTGAGTGCCTGCAGCCAACTCGGCATCGGACTTAGTCGCCAGCTTGAGCGCATTCTCGGCGGTGGAGTACACCAGCGCATTCAGACTTGGATTGTGACGCTCGATGCGATCGAGGAACCCCGTCACGAGCTGTTTGGATGTGACGGTTTTATGGGTGATGGCGTGTGCCATTTGTGCCAGTGAGCTATCTAGAATCTCGTCCATGGTAAATCTCATCTCGCATCTGAAGGCCTGACTATAGCGCGGCAGGCCTGCAGATGGCGACAGCTAAGTCCTCAATGACTAGGTTGCTTGAGTCGCGGCGAGAGTGATCTCCAACGACAGCATCAAGTCATCAAACTCAAATACCGTGGGTAGGGGCGTGTCTGACAGCACTAGATCCAGAGCCAGGGTATCTTTCATAATGTAGTCACGATGCTCATTGATAGCCGCTGTCAACTCGTCAGACGCATGAATTTTGAGCGCAATACGATCGGCTACATGCAAGTCGATATCCTTACGCGTCTTCTGTACCCGGCTAACGATTTCCCGGGCTAGGCCCTCGCGGATCAATTCAGGGGTCAACTCGCATTTCATATCGATAGAGATAAAACGGTCAGAGATGGCATCGGTGCCAGCTTTAGCCTCGCGAAAAACCAAAATGTCTTCCACAGAGAATGTCTCATCGTCAATGCTGACCTGGCCACTTTGCTGCAGATCATCAATGGCATCCGAACTCAGGGCTTCAATTTTTTGCTTATAGTCACGAAACTGCTTGCCCAAGCGTTTGCCTAGCACCGGTGAATTTGGCTTCGCGTACAGGTCAATATAATCATTTTCGTTCTGTGCGTAGTCGATGCGTTTGACGTTCAATTCCGTCTGGATGTAGTTTTCCAGTTTGCTGATTTCGTCCAATAACGCGGCATCCGTATGAATGACCGTCAGGACCGCAAGAGGCATTTTGGTTTTAACCTTCTCCTGATTGCGCTTCTGGCGACCCAGCAGAATGATGTGTTGCATCCGGGTCACGGCAGCTTCCAGCATGGGTTGCTGCAACTCGGCTTTTGGTTCGGGGTAGCTGCACAGATGCACTGACTCGGGGGCTTGGCTGCCACCAAAAGCCTGCATTTGCTGGTAAATAGTTTCTGCCAGAAACGGTGTGAAGGGCGCCATGCTGAGGCTTAGTTCATACAGGGTTGTATATAATGTGTTGTAAGCATGACCCTTATCAGCCGTCATGTTTTCGTCCCAGAAGCGACCCCGGTTCAGGCGGATATACCAGTTGGTTAACTCTTCGATAAACTCAAACAGGGCGGGTACTACGTTATACAAACGATAGTTTTCCATCTCCTCGGCAATGGTCGCCTTGAGGGTCTGCAGGCGTGACAGAATCCACGCGTCCATGATGTTGGGTGAGGTGGTGGGGTTGTCCTGCGGTGCCCACTGATCGATCTGCGCATAAGTCTGCAGAAAACGGAACGCATTGAGCCACGGCAGCAATGCCCGTCGTACCATATCTTTGACGCCCGTGTCAGAGAAGCGTTGTTCCTCGGCCTTTACCAAGCCTGAGTTAATCAGGTACAGACGTAGGGCGTCGGCGCCGTAAGTCTCCATCAAATCGTCCGGTGGTGTGTAGTTTTTTAGGCGCTTGGACATCTTCTTGCCATCCTCGGCCATGACGATGCCGTTGACGATGACATTTTTGAATGGGCTCTTGTCAAATAAAGCGGTACCAAGAACGATCAGTGTGTAAAACCAGCCGCGCGTTTGGTCCAGCCCCTCGGCGATGAACTCGGCGGGGAAGCCTTTCTCAAACAGGTCCTGATTCTCAAACGGATAGTGCAACTGGGCGTAGGGCATGGCGCCTGATTCAAACCAACAGTCTAGGACTTCCTCGATACGTCGATAAACGCCTGCTTCTCCCGCCACGCTAAAAGTTAGTTCGTCGACATTTTCCCGATGTAGGTCATCCACCTCGACCCCGGTTAATGTGGTGAGCTCTTCCCGCGAGCCGATGCAGCGTTGCTCTCCGGTGACGTCATTAATCCAAATGGGTAGCGGCGTTCCCCAGTAGCGGTTACGCGAGATAGCCCAATCGATCGCGTTTTCCAACCACTTGCCCATGCGGCCTTTCTGAATATGTCCGGGCACCCAATTGATATCCTGATTAGCTTTGATGAGTCGATCGCGCATCTGCTCGACGCGAACATACCAAGAATCGATGGTGCGGTAGATGATGGGTGTGTCAGAGCGCGGGCAGAAAGGATAGCTGTGCATGATCACATCGTGGCGATATAGGGCGCCATTGTCTTTGAGCGCGCGAATAATCGACTTGTCGGCCTCTTTAACATGCAGTCCCTTAAAGTCACGAACGTCGTCCGTGAAGCGACCGGCCATATCCACGGGGCACACGGTGGCGGTGATGCCGGCGGCTTTGAGTACACGGAAGTCGTCCTCACCGAAGGCGGGCGCTTGATGAACGATACCGGTGCCGCTGTCAGTCGATACGTAATCATCGGCGACGACCTGAAAGGCGCCTTCAGCACGCAGGTCGGCAAAATAATCAAACAGCGGTTCGTAGGTGCGGCCGACTAGCTCGCTACCCTTGAGTTCAGCGATGACGGTGAGCTGGTTGTCACGATTGGTATCGTCAAACCGAGCCTGGGCAAGATAAAAGTTCAGGTCGCGGCTGGCATCATGGACGAGCACGTAGTCGATGTCGGCGCCGACACACAAGGCAAGGTTCGATGGCAGGGTCCAGGGTGTGGTGGTCCAGGCGCTGATATAGGCGTCTTCATTGTGAAGTTTGAAGAGCACTGTGACGGCGGGGTCTTGCACATCCTGATAGTTTGAGGTCGCCTCAAAGTTAGATAGCACCGTGCCCAAGGCAGTAGAGAAGGGCACCACTTTTTCGCCTTGATAGATCAGGCCTTTTTCCCAGAGTTGCTTGACGGTCCACCAGACCGACTCCATGTACCAAGGTTCCATGGTCTTGTAGTCATTGTCGAAGTCCACCCAGCGTCCGATGCGGCTGATGGTGCTTTCCCACTCGCTGGTATAGCGCTGCACGATGGCGCGACATTCGTCGTTGTAGCCCTTGATGCCGAGCTTGGCGACGGCCTCTTGGGATGACATGCCCAGCGCCTTGTCGATCTCGTGCTCAATAGGCAGGCCGTGGCAGTCCCAACCGAAGCGGCGCTGTACATAGCGACCCTTCATGGTGAAGTAGCGCGGCACGGCATCTTTGAGGATCGAGCCTACCAAGTGGCCATGATGGGGCAAGCCTGTGGCAAAGGGTGGTCCATCGTAGAAAATATAGGGCTCGGCATCGCTGGTCTGTTGCAGCGAGCGCTGAAAGATGTCCTTGTCACGCCAGAAATTCAGAATCTTGTGTTCCGAATCAACGAACGAGAAGGGCTCATTGCTGGGTTGGCTGTTGTCGTCGGACATGTGGCACCTGTGGCTGACGAACCTTAGGTTGCCAGCATGTTTTGATCGAACCCAGAATGATTTGAAGATGGATTCTGGAAATAAAAAACCCGCCTGGTGGCGGGTTGCTTAACTTGAGTTCTACACTCAAGCGGCGGCGTACCCATTTACCTAAATCGCGTGCGCATCAGGCAGATTTGCCGGAATTTAATAGTCTCTATCGTCATAGCGCCAAAGGATATGCATTATGGACCCTATGTCAAGGCTGCCGGATCGATATGCCTGCCACAGGCCCCTAGTCACGGTCCTGTTGGACTTCCTACTCACGGTCCTGTTGGACTTCCTACTCACGGTCCTGTTGGACTTCCTACTCACGGTCCTGTTGGACTTCCTACTCA